>JAPLGV010000416.1:0-12166 GCA_026389975.1 Chloroflexota bacterium | reverse complement strand
AACAAAAAAAGGAGACCTACCGGTTTTCCCTGGCTGGCATAATCGGGGTATCCGGCGAAGAGGGTATTGATGTTGAATTTGAGGTAATAACCAACCGTTCTCTGATTTTCTGGCAGTTTGGCCCGGGTCTTTATTTCCTCTTTATCGATAAGATCACCGGTAAACCATATATCATATGTGTGGGTATTGGGCCAATATTCTTGAGGAACCACATTCATTATATAACTATTGTTTGAATCGATAATGTTTTGATTATAAGTTTCTGGCATGACTCCTGAAACCCTCTCCCGCTGGTCGCCATAGGCAAAAAAGGGGCTGGTTTCGATCAATTCGATCCCGGCTGAAATATCACCCGCTTGCGGATCTTCAATATTTTCGAGAACGCCAATGGAGCGGTAGTAGCTTCCTAAAACCCCCGTTTCGCGCTGCACCAGGATAAATCCAACTGCTTTCGTAACAAAGCCAAATGAGATCAACCCGAACAGGATCAATAAAAGCAAGGATCTGAATGGTTTGCGGAGACTGGATATCAAGGGAACATTTGTTTTCATAGCATCTGCTATCCTCTTAGGTTAAGCAGGTTGAAAAATAATATGCTGGTGAGTAGTACAGCCAACAGCAGGAGGAGCCCGGCAAAGATCCACAAACCGAGAAGATTAGCAATCATACCTATCAGTATAATGCCGCCCAATCCATACAAGCCATGATCGATCCGGGGTGAAGATCTCTGAATGAGAGAGCCTTTACGATAAAGGAGAAAACTACCAGCTACCAGACTTATAAGGCTGGTTACAAAAATCAGGAAGACGATCGAGGCTCCCTTCAATCCGAAGATGCTCAAGACGAAAATCCCACAAGAATCGTATTTGGCCCTCCAATAACAAACCACACTTTTGTGGAAAGGAAGAAAAACGATGAAAATAATGTGTTTGGCTATGGTAGTGGTGTCGATGGCGCTGGTCCTGCTTCTAGCGACGGCGGCATCGGCCCAGAACCGCTTCAACGAGGACTTTACCGGGGATTCCGGAAAGTGGCTGTTATATTCCCTTCTTCTCCGGGAGACAGCAGGATGGGGCAGCGCATCTTGACCAGTTCAGCCTGGGTGGGCTGCTCGCGGTCAAACGCGGCGGCATCTTTGGAATCTCCCCAAAAACCAACCCCATTCAGATCAGCTATCACGGCCAGGCTGTTGAAACCTAAGCCGAGGATCAAGCCGATGATAAAAATCACCCCGCCGATCATTTGTCTTTGATCCTTGAAAAGGAAAGATCTGAAGGTTTGACGAAGCCTGGATATCCAGTAAACTTTTGTTTTCATCACATTTATTTAGCCGATCAGCTATTTGAAATACGTTACGAAATTGCACTCCTGTGATTTGTTAAAAAACTATTGATGATGTAGTTTCTATCTATTGGATTAGTGTATTTTACAACCGCACAAAAAGAAAGGGCAATCAGTTCGGTGTAATTTTCCCGTTAAAAACGGGAGAGCCGTTTTTTTATATAATATCTAAAAGCCCAAGGGTTTTTCGCTGAGCTTTTCTTTTTCCAAATACTGCTTCTAACCAAACACCATATTCGAGGGTGATATTAACGTTATCCGGCCACTCTTTGGCGGCTCAACAGTTTATGGTCGGCCAAAAATGAGAAGGGTTAGAAATAGTATAGTGCAAAATGCCGGTTTTGCAAACCAGACAGTGCCTCGTTCCATCAGGAATCATTCAGGTGCAGGCCTGACGAACCACATCGAGATTGGGGTGTTTCAGGAGCATGATCAGCCCCGGCGATTTCGCTTCCGCGCAGACCGCGTTGAAGCCATCGCCCATATCGGTGTATTCGATGGCGAAGACGGGTTTCCTCGCTTCGATGAAGGCACGCAGGTTCGCACACTGCCAGGCTTTATAAATCCCCCCGGTTATCTCTGAAATCGGTTTCCGTGTAAAATCAACCAGAACTCTCAAAAGGAGGTTCCCCTATGACTATCGTTTACATCCCGATTGCTGTCATCGTTCTGCTGCTCGTCTGGTTCCTTGTCGCCCTCATCTGGGGCAAGCCGTGGAGCGTCAAATTGCTCTACACGCGCACCTTCCTGCACTTTGCCCTGAAAGGCCCTGAACTGCTGACCATGCTCGGCATCCTCGAAAAGTTCGGCCTGCACGATCACAACGCCAAACTCTCGGACGCCTCGGTGGCAAACGAGACCAAAATGTACAAATGGATGAACCGCGACCTTGCCCACCTACGCAGTTATCCCCGCAAGCGTCAGTCACCGGGCATACTGCTTTCCACCGACATCATGGACTGGTTCCTGGATGATTTGACGCGCACCGAAAAATTCCGCTTCCACGACTACCCGCTCAACCAGATGTTCGGCCTCCAGTCCGAGCTGCCCAATTTCATGCTGACTATGCACCCGCTGGTCAGCAAACTCGAAGGGCGCAACTATGTCAAACGCCTGAACTGCTTCGGGGTCAAGTTTGACCAGGTGCTGGAGGGGCTCAAAATCCGGGAAGAAAAGGGCGTCCTGCCGCCCAGGTTCGTCATCCGCCGCGTGCTGGACGAGATGATTGCCTTCATCGGCCAACCGGCGGACGAGAATCCGCTTTACACCGTCTTCAAAGACAAACTGATCAAACTGGAAAAGATCAGCGCACGCGATCGGGAGAGTCTGCTCGCGGCGGCCGAGGCCGGGATCACCCGGACGGTTTATCCCGCCTACCAGAAGTTCATCGCCTACTTTACCGCGCTGGAGCAAAAAGCCACCTCCGACGACGGCGTCTGGAAACTGCCCGAGGGCGGCGCTTATTACGCAAACTGCCTGCGCAGCAACACCACCACCGGGTACACGCCGGAGCAGGTGCATGAGATCGGCTTGAAAGAAGTGACGCGCATCGAAGGCGAGATGATGGCCATCCTGGAGAAACTTGGTTACAAGGGCGTCAAGAATGCCCCCAAGAAACTGGCCGTGTTCGGCAAAGAGGAACGCTTCCTCTACCCGAACACGGATGAAGGCCGCCTCGCCGGTCTGGCCGAATACAAGCGCATCCTGGACGAAATGAACGCCGGGCTGGACCCGTACTTTGCCGTCCGCCCGAAGGCCGCCCTGAAGGTCGAACGCGTCCCGGAGTTCCGCGAAAAGACCTCCGCCGGGGCTTATTACCAGCCGGCAGCGATAGGCGGCGGGCGTCCGGGCGTCTTCTACGCCAACATGCGTGATATGAAAGAAGTCCACAAGTTCGGGATGAAAACGCTCGCCTATCACGAGGGCATCCCCGGCCACCACTTCCAGATAGCGATTGCCCAGGAACTGAAAGGCGTGCCGTTCTTCCGCCGCATGGTGCCGTTCACGGCCTATGCCGAAGGCTGGGCGCTGTACGCCGAGAAGCTGGCGCGTGAGATTGGTTTGTACAAAGACGACCCCTACGGCGAACTGGGCACCCTCGATTCTGAGTTGTTCCGCGCCGTGCGCCTGGTGGTGGACACCGGCATCCACCACAAGAAGTGGACCCGCGAACAGGCCATCGAGTACAACGAAGGTCATACTGCCTGCGCACGGGAGACGGTGGTCAGTGAGATTGAACGCTATATCGTCATGCCCGGTCAGGCCTGCGCCTACAAGATTGGCGAGATCAAAATGGTTGAGCTGCGCGACAAGGCCAGGAAAGCTCTGGGCGACAAATTCGACCTGCGCAAGTTCCACGATGTGGTGCTGAAGAACGGGTCTATGCCGCTCAAACTCCTCGAGCGCGTGGTGGACGCGTACATCACAGCGGCCAAGTAGACTTGAAGCAGAAGAGAAATGAGGTTGCAATGGAAGAAAAGCTCCCTTACGAAACAAGACCTCTCCAGCTTGCCAACGGCGACTTCGTTGAAGAATTTGATATTCCTAATGAAGACAAGGAAATCGTTCTTGAGCAACTATACCCTTTTACCCCTGTTCCGAAATTAAACCAAAGGATGTACGATATTCATGCTGACAAATACTTTGTTGTTAGAGAGTTCCGCGTCACATGGGAACATGGGATGAACTGGCTGGTAAGCCCTTATTATCCGGAATGCGGTGGTACAGTCATTGATTGGGTGGAAGAACGCTGAACGCAAAAGCCCCTGAAGTGACACCGCCTTCAGGGGCCTTGAATGTAATTGCATCGAAGAATGGGCGTGTCGTTGCGAGGAGGGTCGAGTAGGCGTGCTCTTTCGCCGTATCGAGACCCGACAACGCAATCTCCGAGATGGGAAGGGGATTGCTTCGGGCTGGAAAGAGCACCCAGCCCTCGCAATGACACAGATAACGGTGTTTTTCAAGGAAACATGAGAAAGCCATAGCCATCCTGGTCTTACGGCGCGGGGGTCGGGGTAAGATCAGGCGCAACCAATTGCTGCCATAAAAAGTAGAGCATTTGCAGGGCGGTCAGGTTGCGCATCTGCATGCCATATTCCAAACTATGGGGAATGGAGAAATCGGTAAAATTGGCATACGAAATAGTACTGAGGTGTGCCGGATCGATGATCCCCTGGCCTGGCAGAGGCTGGACTGCCAGCCAGAAATTCCAGAGCGGCAGTTCGTATTCCAGGGCGAGGCGGGCGATTGTGGCATTGATGGAATTATCGCCTTCAAAGTCATCGGCTTTGGTGCCCAGGATGGGAATAATGCCCTGGGCAATCGTATCTTCGATGATGATGCGCATGTTGCGCTCGAAGGATGGCGGGTCGTGGTGGATGTAGTAGGCTTCGTTGGTGCCGATGGAAATAAAGGCAAAACTGGGACGGTCGAGGCGGTACTGGCAGTCGAGCAGGGTCTCTTTGTTCAGGCACTGCTCGCCAGTCCAGAGGGTGGTCAACAGCCCGGCGGTGTTCAATCCGTTTTTGGCGGCCAGGCTGGGGCGTTCAAAGGAACCCTGAAAATAGTCAATGGCGGGCTGGAGGACCGTGTACTCTCCCAGATTGTAATTACGGTCAAAGCCGACCAGGAAGGCTGGGGCGGCACTGGCGCAGTCGCCGATGCGGGAGAAAACGTGGGGGTTATTCCCCAGGGTCAGCCCGAGGCGGTATATTTCGCGGAGGCGGTCGCTGATTTTTTCGGGGATGACAGGGAGTTGCTGCCAGAAGTCCGGCGGGAGCGGCGTGGGGGTGGATGTCGGGGTTAATTCGGCGGTGGGAGAGGCAGCGGCGAGAGTTGGGGATGGCAGGCTGCCATCGGGTGAAGGCACCGCCTCCGTGGGGATGGCCGGGGTTGAAGAAGTACAAGCCGCTAGGAATGATAGCAGGAGACAGCCGTTTATCACGGCTATCTTTATCCTGCGTTTTTGCAATTGCCTGCCTGGATTCATATAATAGACCTTGCATAAGCCATCTCGTGGTTTTGTAGTAGCGACTTCAGTCGCTTTACCCGGCCAGGCAACGGCTAAAGCCGTTACTACGGGAGCACTCTTAGAGTTATGCAAGAGGTCCAATGTTCAATTGACCGATTTCACAATCGCAGCGATGTGTTCCGGCGTATTTCCGCAGCAGCCGCCCACCACGCGCGCTCCCAACGTAACATATTTCCTGGCAAATTCGCCCATCTGCTCCGGCGTTACGTCGAAGACGGTGTTCCCGTCCAGCATGCGCGGCAGGCCAGCGTTGGGCTTAATCCACAGCGGGAAATCCGGCTCGGCAGCGGCGTATTCCTGCGCCACCTTTTCCATGTTTTCCAGCGAGGTGCCGCAGTTGGCACCCACCAGCGCCGCGCCCATCTCTTTGTAGCGTTTGATCATCTCCGCAGGTTTGACGCCCATCATCGTGCGCACACCGCGGTCATAACTGAAGGAGACCACAATAGGCAGATCGGTGACAGTGCGCGCCGCTTTGAAAGCCGCGTCAGCTTCATCGAAGGCGAACATGGTCTCGATGACCAGCAGGTCCACGCCGCCCGCCACCAGACCCTGGACTTGTTCCGTAAAAGCGGCGCAGGCCTCGTCAGGAGTGAGGGGACCGTAGGGTTTCATCAGCAGGCCGGTCGGCCCGATGGAACCGGCGACCAGGATTCCGTTTCGGATTGAAGCGGCTTTGCGGGCCAGTTCGACGGCACGCGAGTTGACCTCGGTCACGCGCTGCGCATATTTCGAGTCCTTCATCCGCAAGCGCGTCCCGCCGAAGGTGCAGGTCAGAATAATGTCCGACCCGGCCGCGGCGAAGGCGGATTCGAGATTCAGGATCAGTTCAGGCTGGTCGAGCACCAGGTCTTCAGGGGCAATACCAGGCCGGAGACCCAGCTTGTGCAGGTTGGTGCCAGTGGCTCCGTCAGCAACGAGGGTTTTGCCGGATTGCAATCGTTCCAGAAATTTGTTCATAGGTTCTCCTCGAGTGGCCCTATTATACCGGTTGATTGGGCGGGAATAAGCTCCAACGACACTCCCTTTCTTATGAAATCCTTAACTCCCCGACCGAATACGGTGAGGTTATGTAGTAGAATATTTTTCCAAAGGGTTCCCTGTTCATTCGGAAAAGAAAACCGTGTCACCCCATAAGCAAAGTATTCAAGCAGAAGCAGCTCCCCTGACGAATCAACCCCAACCGCTCATCCAGTTACGGCAGGTCTATAAAGTCTATGAGACCGCCGCAGGCGATTTTCCCGCGCTGCGGGGCATCAGCGCGGACATCCATCCCGGCGAGTTCCTGGGCGTGATCGGCAAATCGGGCGCGGGGAAATCCACCCTGATGAACATGATCACCGGAGTGGACCATCTCACTTCCGGTGAGGTGATTATCCATAAGGATAATGGGGCGGTTTCCATCCACACCTTGTCCGAGGATGCCCTGGCGTTGTGGCGCGGGCGCAGCATGGGAGTGGTTTACCAATCCTTTCAACTCTTGCCGATGCTTACACTGGTAGAAAATATCCTGCTCCCGATGGACTTATGCGGCCTCTATAACCGCACCGAAAGCCGCGAGCGCGCTCTGGAACTTTTGCGCATGGTCGAATTGGAAAAACACGCCTTTAAACTCCCCAACCACATCTCCGGGGGTCAGCAGCAACGCGTGGCGATTGCGCGCGCCCTGGCCAACGATCCGCCGATTCTCATCGCCGACGAACCGACCGGAAGCCTGGACTCGGTGACGGCTGACCACGTCTTTGAAGTCTTCGAGCGCCTGATTGAGAACGGGAAGACCATCATCATGGTCACGCACGATAACAGCCTGGCGCCGCGCTTCTCCCGCCATCTGGTTATCCAGGACGGTGAAAGCATCCCGGATCCTTACCCTGTGGGTACGATGTCGACAGGCTCACACCGTCCCGGTGCTCTGCCGGGATACCATCCCTGTATTCTGCCGGGGCACCGTCCCGGTGTCCTGCCGGGAGGACAAGGCCCTCAGCCTGGCCGCGGAAAGGGGAAACGATGAAGCAGGCCCACGCTCCGGCTCCGGCCGCGGAAGCAGTCATTCAATTGCAGAAGGTGGTTAAAACCTTCAAGAACGCGGCGGGCGAGTTCCCCGTCCTCAAAGGCATTGACCTGACCCTGCGGCGCGGCGAGTTCGTCGCCATTGTCGGCAAATCGGGCAGCGGCAAGTCCACCCTGCTCAATATGATTACCGGCATTGACCATCCCACCGGCGGGCAGGTGGTCATCAACGGCGTAAATATCTACGAAATGAACGAGAGCCAGCGGGCGCTGTGGCGCGGCCGGAACCTGGGGATTGTCTTCCAGTTCTTCCAACTCCTGCCCATGTTGACCCTGCTGGAAAATGTAATGCTGCCGATGGACTACGTCGGCTTGTATGATTTCGACGAACGCCCGAAGCGGGCCATGGAACTGCTGAGGATGGTCGGGCTGGAGAAACAGGCGGACAAACTCCCCGCGGCGGTCTCGACCGGGCAGCAGCAGAGCGCGGCGATCGCGCGTGCCCTGGCGAACGACCCGCCCGTCATCGCCGCCGACGAGCCGACCGGTAACCTGGATCAACCTGTTCGACCATCTGGTGCGCAGTGGAAAGACGATTGCGATGGTGACGCACGACCCGTCGCTGACCGAGCGGACTTCACGCACCATCATCATCACCGACGGCGAACTGGTGGACGAGACGGTGGCGCACTGTCTACCGCTGCTGGCTCATCGTCAGATGCTGGAAGCAACCCGCCATCTGGAACGCTTTACTTACCAACCGGGGAGCACCATCCTCCAGCAGGGCCAGCACGTGGATTATTTCTTCATGGTTGAGCGCGGCGTGGTGGAAGTTGTTCTATGCCACGTACCCCGTGCAATAACCAGGGCTACCCCGCGGGAACCGGGACTACCCCGCCCCGTCCAGGAACCGGGACTACCCCGCGGGCAGAAACGTAAAGACACCCGCCTGGCCCGCCTTGGGCCGGGACAATTCTTCGGCGAAATTGAACTGGTGCAGGGTGGGCAATCCATCGCCTGCATCCGCGCCGCTTCTGATGGACCGGTGGAACTGGCCGCGCTGCACCGGGAGCCTTTTGTCAGACTGCTGGGCGATTCGCCGCTGACGGAAGAAATGATTGGCAGGATTGTGCAGAGGCGGCTGGAAGAGAACCGCACTGCCGACCGTCGGCGCAGGAAGTAAGGAAACTAGATTCACAATGATGCGTCCGCGTTGGCGTAAAGTTTATCACGACTTGATTGGTAGTTTCTCGCGCACGGCTCTGGTGGTCCTTTCGATTGCCGTGGGCGTCTTTTCCATTGGGGTCATCGTCGGCGCATACGTGATCATCTCTCACGATATGAGCGCCAGTTACGCGGCCAATAACCCGATGAACATCGAACTGCGCAGCGCGCCTTTTGACAACGACTTGGTCACAACGGTCAAAAACATGCGCGGCGTCAAGCAGGCGGAGGGACGGCGCGTCTTCACCATGCGGGCACGCATCCCCGGCAGCAGCCAGTGGGTGGCGCTCAACCTGGTGGCGATAGATAATTTTTCCAGGATGCAAATCAACCTGATGCACCCCATTGCCGGGACAGACCGGCCAGGGAAGAACGAAGTATTGCTCGAACATAAGGCGCTGCAAGACCTGAATATCTCTGTCGGGGAACCACTCGAATTTGAACTCGACAACGGCAGCATCCAGACCATGACGGTGGCCGGTATCGTGCAGGACCCGAGCACGGGCGCGGGCGATTTCCTGGCCCAACCCTTCGCGTATATCACCACCAACACGCTCTCGTATCTGCGCCAGCCGGAACCATTCAACCGGCTGTACGTCACGCTGACAGGCGGTCAAAATGACGATCAAACCCTGCGCCAGATGACCGCCAATATCAGGGACAAGGTCGAAAAGAGCGGTGTGACCGTTTTTCGAACGCGTTCCTCCAAAACAAACGAACACCCGATGGCTTCCACCGTACAGGCCGTGCTGGGTATCCTGCTGGCACTTGGCATCTTGATCCTGTTTTTGAGCAGTTCGCTGATTGCCAATACGCTCAGCGCCCTGCTCAACCAGCACCTGCGCCACATTGGCGTGATGAAACTGGTGGGAGCGCGCCGTAGCCAGATTTTTGAGATGTACTTCGCCTTGATCCTTGCTTTCGGTGTAATTGCCCTGCTGATCGCCGTTCCGCTGGGCGGACAGGGCGCTTATGCCCTGTCTGCTTTTATCGCCAGTAAAATTAATTTTAATTTGCTGGGTTACCGTATCGTCCCGCTGGCTTTTGTCGTCCAGATTGTTGTCGGACTGGCCGTGCCGCTCCTGGCCGGGTTGCTGCCGGTGTTGAACGGCTCGCGCATTACGGTGCTGCGCGCCCTCAGCGGGGACACAGCCGGGGAAGAAAAGAAACAGGATTTGGGAGGAACGCACCGGGAGTCATTTTTCGAACGGCTGCAACTCCGGTTCAGCCGTCTGCTTGCCCGGCGCGGCGTCCACATCCCGCGTCCCTTGCTCATTTCCCTGCGCAACACGTTCCGGCGCAAAGGCCGCCTGGTGCTGACGCTCTTCACGCTGACCATGGGCGGGGCGATTTTCGTCGCGGTGTTCAACGTGCGCGTGACGCTCCACGATTACATTGACCAGATTGGCAAGTATTTCCTGGCCGACGTGACCCTGGATTTTGATCGTTTCTACCGCCTGCACGAAGTGGAGCAGACTGCCTTGCGAGTGCCGGGAGTGGTGTCGGTGGAAGGCTGGGCTTATGCCAGCGCCGAGGCGCTCTACCCGGATGGCACCACCGCCGACAATATCACCATTCTGGCTCCACCCGTGAACAGTACACTCGTCTCGCCGATAATGGTGGCCGGGCGTTGGCTCCAGCCGGGCGACGGGCAGGCCATCACGGTGAGCGAAGGCATCCTGTCGAAATTCCCTGACCTGAAGCCGGGAGAGAGGCTGCACATGAAGGTCAACGGCGATGAGGATGACTGGCTGGTGATGGGCATCTTTAAGTTCGTCAACCAGCAGGGAACGATAGCCTACAGCACCTATGAATACATTTCCGGGCTGACCCATATCACTAACCATGCGTTCTCTTACCGCATCGTCACCGACCAGCATGACCCGGCCGATCAGCAAACGATGGCAGATAGAATTGACGTTTATTTCCGTGCCCAGGGTTTCCACGTCAGCCAGACGCGCACCGGAGAATCCACCCTGAGAACAGCCTCGGACAGCCTCGACATCCTGGTCACATTTTTGCTTATCATGGCCCTGCTGACGGCGCTGGTCGGCAGCATCGGCCTGACCGGCACGATGGGCATGAACGTGCTGGAGCGCACGCGCGAGATTGGGGTTATGCGCTCCATTGGCGCAGTGGACAGGGAAATCATGCGCACGGTCATCGTGGAAGGCATGCTGATTGGCGGTATCTCCTGGATGCTCGGTGCACTGCTTTCGTTCCCAATCACCTATCTGTTATCGTCCATTATCAGCTCGGCGATTTTTCACTCTCAAATTGCCGTCCACTTCACGTTTTCCGGCTTCTTAATCTGGCTGCTGGTTGTGCTGGCACTATCGGCGGTGGCAAGCATCCTGCCGGCGCGCAACGCCGCGCGGCTTACCATCCGCGAAGTGCTGGCCTACGAGTAGCCTGCGAATTGCAGAGTACTGCGTAAATAACTGAACCAAAATCTCGCTATTATCGAGCCCTTTGATACAGGAAAGTTCATAGATTTATGCAAGAAGCAGTGAAAGGAGTTCAACTATGAAAAAATTTGCGACAGCTCTCTCTTTGACCCTGAGCCTTTTATTACTATTAACGGCTTGCGGCAGTAAGGCAACGGACACCTCCGCAGCCACCCCCACGCCTGCGGAGGAACCCGTTATTGCCGAGGGGCACCTCTTCCCGAACCAGAGCGTGTACCTGGCCTTCCTGGCAAGCGGCCGGGTGGACGAGGTGCTGGTTCAGAAGGGCGACCACGTCAGTCAGGGGCAGGTACTCGTCCGCCTCGGCGACCGGGAGCAGGTGGAAGCCGCCCTGGCAGGCGCGCAGGCGCAGGGTGTCGCTGCACAGCAGGCCTACGATTTGCTAATCCGCAACGCAGATTTGGGTCATGCCCAGGCCTGGCAGACCTATATGGATACGCAAAAAGCGCGTGCCGCGGCCCAACTTGCCTGGGACCGGCTTGACCAGCACACCATCCAGACCGAACTTGACAACGCCCAGACAGACGTCACCTCCCGCCAAACAGACCTGGATAATGCGCAGACAGACCTCGACAAGTACAGTACCCTGCCTGCCGATAATGCCACTCGTAAATCCTACGAGGATTTATTGCAATTCGCGCAGACCAACTATGACACCGCCGTTCAGAAAGCCGAAGACCTGACCAACCGCCGCGACACCGTCCACGCCGCGCTGAAGGCCGCCCTGGCCGCCGAAGCCGAGGCCAAACGCACCTACGAGAACACGCAGGACGGACCCGAACCCGGTAAACTGGCGCTGGCACAGGCCCAACTGGACGCCGCCAAAGCCCAGGCCGCCGCGGCGCAAAGTGCGCTGGATAATTACGACCTGAAGGCCCCCTTCGCCGGGACGGTGGCAGACATCAATGGTTCGGTCTACCAGATGGTCAGTCCGCAGACATGGGTGGTGGCGCTGGCGGATACCAGTCAGTGGCACGTGGATACCAGCGACCTGACCGAAATGGACGTGGTCAAGATCAGCGTTGGGCAGTCTGTGCAGGTTACGGCAGATGCGCGGCCGGGTGTCCCCATGACCGGCGTGGTGGAGTCAATC
>JAPLGV010000195.1 GCA_026389975.1 Chloroflexota bacterium | reverse complement strand
TTCGCCGTAGGCCAGGTTCGGCGGGATGGTCAATTGCGCCTTGCTGCTGACCTTCATCAGGGCAATCCCCTCGTCCCAGCCTTTGATGACGCGGCCCTGGCCGAGTTCAAACTCAATCGGTTCGCCGCGGCTTACGGAAGAGTCGAATACTTTGCCGTCCGGGAACTTGCCGGTATAGTGCACTTTGACGGTCTTGCCCGCCACAGCCTGTGCGCCCGACCAGGCATCGGTCTCGTTGTATTCCAGTCCGCTTGCAGTTTTCCTGGGGGCTCCTTATGTAGGGACGAATTGGCAATTCATCTTACGGTTGAATGAGACGCAATTGTACTGCAAATCCCATGATATAATTTCCTCACCGTACTGATTCAGGAGCACAAGGAATGACAGACACCCTGTAAAAAACCAACGCTTTTCCGGGCAACCCAACCCGCTGGTTTTTGATTCCGGCCGGGGGCGTATGCCCCCGGTTTTCAATTTAAGGACTGTCTATGCTTTCTGCTCACCACCTCACCAAATCTTACGGCCTCCACACCGTACTCCAGGATATAACTTTCAGCGTCTCCACAGGCGAACGCCTCGGACTGATCGGCCCGAACGGCTGCGGCAAGACCACGCTCCTGCGCATCCTGACCGGCCAGGAAATGCCTGATTCCGGGACAGTGGCACACACGCGCCCCGATCTGCGCATCGGCTACCTCGCCCAGGGCTTCGAACTCGACCCGTCGCTGACCCTGGCCGAAGCGTATGCGCCCGCCCCCACGCGGGACCCGGCGTCTGCGCTTGTTGAATTGGCCTCTGCCCTGGCAGAAAATCCCACCGATAAAGACCTCCAGACCCAATACGACGAGGCCCTCGACCAGCTTTCGACCTTCGACTTTCAACCCGCTGACATCCTCGCCCCGCTCGGCCTGGCGGGACTCTCCCCTGATCACCTCGTCGGCGAACTGAGCGGCGGGCAGAAGACGCGGCTGATGCTGGCGCGGCTCCTGCTCCAATCCCCACACCTGCTGCTGCTCGACGAACCCACCAACCACCTCGACATCGCCATGCTCGAATGGCTGGAAGACTGGCTCCAGCGCTTCCACGGCGCTGCCCTCATCGTCTCGCATGACCGCGCCTTTCTGGACAACACCATCTCGTCCATCCTCGAACTCGACCCGTCCACGCACGGACTGCGCCTCTACCCCGGCAATTACAGCGGCTACGTCGAACAAAAATTGTCCGAGCAGGAACATCAATTGCAGACCTATAACGACCAGCAGGCCGAAATCCGCCGTATGCAGCAGGATATCGTCCGCACCAAACAACAGTCTCTGAATGTTGAACTGACCACCACCTCGCGGGAACCAGGCGTGCGGCGTTATGCCAAGAAAGTTGCCAAAAAGGCATTATCCCGTGAAAAGAAACTGGAACGCTTCCTCGAGTCGGACGATCTCGTCGAGCGTCCGCGTCCCTCCTGGCAGATCAAACTCGACTTTTCCGCGCCCGGACACGTCAGCCGGGATGTGCTGGTGACCGAGAACCTGTCCATAGGCTATCCAGGCCATGAACCGCTATTGACCGGCCTCCGCCTGCAAATTCGCGGCGGGGAACGGGTGGCGCTGACGGGTCCGAATGGCTGCGGGAAAACGACCTTATTGCGCACTATCGCCGGGAAACTGGAACCAGTTGCCGGGTCCGTACGACTCGGGGCGTCCGTCAAACTCGGCTACATGACTCAGGAACAGGAGCACCTCGACCTGGCCAAAAGTCCGCTGGAAATCATCCAGGGTGCCGGGATCTTCAACCAGACCGAGGCGCGCCACTTCCTGCATTTCTACCTGTTCAGTGGCGATGACCCGCTGCGCCCGACGGGAAGCCTGAGTTACGGCGAACGGTCCCGCCTGGAACTGGCTCTACTGGTGGCGCAGGGCTGCACCTTCCTGCTGTTGGACGAACCCATCAACCACCTGGATATCCCCTCCCGGGCGCGCTTCGAGCAGGCCCTGAATAAATACACCGGGGCTGTACTGGCCGTCATCCACGACCGCTATTTCATCGAGCAGTTTGCAACGGTGATGTGGGTGGTCGAAGATGGGCGTGTCCGGAGCATGTAGCATGTAGGTCACGTTTGTAACGTGACTATTTGAATCGACTTCGCGATGTTGGAAGGAGTGTATTATGATCAATACTGGCTTGAAAGGAAAAGTTGTTTTGATTACCGGTGCCAACAATCCACTTGGGATCGGTGCT
>JAPLGV010000266.1 GCA_026389975.1 Chloroflexota bacterium | reverse complement strand
TGGATGCCTGCCTGATGAGCATGCTCGAAGTCTATAACGGTCTTGCGCCTTATTCGCACTATGCCGTTGCGTCACAGGAAACAGAGCCTGGCCTTGGCTGGGCATACGCTTCTTTTTTGAGTGACCTGGCTGCGCAGCCGGAGATGAGCGGGGCTGACCTCGGTCGAGCCATCGTGGAGAGTTATATCATCGAAGATCAACGCATCCTGAACGACGAAGCGCGTCAACGTATGCTCTCAAGCTTTGGGGTTTCTGAACCAATCAGCGCTGGCGAGTTGGCTCAAGAATGGGCCACGGATATCACCCTTGCGGCAGTAGATTTATCTGCCATGCCACCATTGAACGCCTCTCTGGACACCTTCCTTTACGCCCTGAAAAATGTCGATCAAACCAAAGTGGCTGAAGCCCGTTCTTATGCTCAGGCATTTTCTAGTGCCTTTGGCGATAGTTATCCCTCTCCATACATTGACTTGTCCAATTTCGCCAACTTTGTTGTGGTGACCACCGGTGACCAGGCGCTCAGTCAATCTAACCAACAACTCCAAACTGCGTTGTCGGGTGCAGTCATTGCGGAAAAACACGGCGACCAGCGTCAGGGCGCAACAGGAATATCCTTTTATTTTCCAGTCTCGGAACTTTATTGGGACGAAGGTTTTGGCTATACCTACTACACCGAAGCCACCCGCAGTTCAGCCAGCAGGAATCTCTGGGACGATTTCCTGGCATTCCATTATACCGGTCAGGAATTCGGCCTGGGAAACCCATCCAGGGAGGCCCGTCTTCCGGCTCCCGGTGCTGGGCAAATAACAATTGCACCGCTTACTCTCTCGGCGAACAGCATCCAATCAGGAGATATCCTAAATATCCAGACAGACATCTCCGGCGATAATGTTGCCTATATTTATCTCGTCGGTTTGATAAAACACAGCAGTGAGAATCGTTATTTGCTTTACTTTATGGATTACCTTCAGTATGACGAGAGGAATCTAGTACAGAATGGTGTGGTCTATCCGGTTTGGGATCGAACGAATGGGTTGATCCACATTAACCTGGATTGGGACCTCGTTGAAAGAAACGTCTGCGATGGCACCAACTGTGTTGTTGCACTGTTAAATCCTGACAAGTACACAGCACAAACGGAGAATCGGATTTACTATGTAGAGGGCTGGTATATCTATTCAGAAACGGGTAAGCGGATTAAAGCTACCATGTACTTTTATAGTACGGAAGGCGATTTTCTTATCCGCAATATCATCGCCAATCCTGTCGGGAATGACTCGATCGTGAGCCCCAGCGCATTGATTCCCAAACCCGGGGATCAATTCCTGACGATGAATACAGAATTGACAGTTGATGACAGCGGGATAATACACACTACATATCATGAAGGCAACACCCTGACCTTTGGCGACCAACCTTTTTATAGGGGATATTGGGGAACTCCAGAACCTGGAGAATACGCATTCGGGATCTATGTGAAAGATATGGATGGAAACGTGACCTGGCAATTCGCACCCGTAACCGTCAAATAGTTCTAATGTGAAAACCTCCGATTTAGACTAACCCCTCCCGCCCGCCTTCAGTGCCCAGCCTCCGGTTGAACCGCGCGATTCGAGACGTAGTAGCGACTTCAGTCGCTGAAATTTACGGCTAAAGCCGTTACTACAATCATTTCCGATGCCCTACGAATATCGGAAACTGTCTGTCATCCAATGCGCCGGGTTGCCCGTATTAATCAACTTTCTCACCTCAATCCCTGCAACTCCTCCGCCTCCAGCCGCCCGGTGACCGGCTGCCGGTTTTCTTCAAGCCATTTCCGCAGCGGCTCGACCCACTTCACCAGCGCCCGCGCGTCCGCCGGGTAGTGACTGGGGCGTGTGCCGATATTAGTCCACTCGATGTCTGCCAGCGCGGCTTCCCAGTCTTTCCAGGGCACCAGGTCTGGCGTGACCGAGAAGGTCGCCAGCGGCGAGAAGAAGACCGGTTTCCCAGCCGGGAACTTCGCCCGCATTTTTTTCAGGTATTCCAGGCTGTCGTGCGTGTTAAAGATCAACCACAACGGCAGCAAACCGGCTTGCCGGGCGGCGTTGGCGTCGAACTGGCTGAACATTTCCACCAGTACACCCGCCGGTTGGTGGCCTTCTTTTTCGAGCAGTCTCCGCGCCGCAGCAAAGGCCAGCCGGGAGAAATCGTTCGGGTGGGGCAGGGGGATGCGCACGAAGCGATAGCCCTCACGTTTGCAGAAAGCCTCCAGCGCCGTGTCCAGACCCGGCTCGGAACCCCATTCAGATTCGGGACCGCACTCAAGTGGATAGTTTTTCAGTTTCCAATCGGTGAACTTCAATCCTGCCTTGCGGGCATAGATCCGAATGCGGTCACTGCCCTCCAGAAATTCCTCTGCTGAAATCTCGCCCCAACCGCCCACCTGGAACACGCTGCGCGGTCCCACCCGGTAGCGCAGCCAGGCGGCCCCGCCTTCCAGATAGACTACTGCACCGCCCGGTTCCAGCCTGGACTTGATGAACCCGGCGTAAGCCGGCGGCAGGTCGAGCAGTTTGAAGCGCAGGTGATTGACGAAGCGCGTCATCCAACCGTCGTGGACCGGGTCGTAGTGCTGGATGGTCAGCAGCCCCGGGTTTTCATCCGCGATGCGCAGGGCGGTATCTAGGGAACGCTGCAGGTACTCGTTCACGTCACCTGTCAGGGAGCCGCGCTTGAGTGTGGTCACAAAGGTCTGGGGCAGGAACGGACCTCCCAGCGCCAGTGACAGGTACGCGGTCGCCCCGCCGAGCGCCGCCCCAACCGTGATGGCTGGGAAAGTTCCTGCCAACTGCGCATAGTCACCCAGACGCTGGCGGAGGAGTTCGTCAACCGAAAAATCATCCATCACTTTTGGATGCAAGGCGCTGACGGATTCAAAATGACTGATGGCGAAACGTGCCACACTCTGCGGTAGCGCCCCCAACATAGTCAAGAGCGTTTTTTGCCAACCGGGAAATTCATAATTGTCGCAGAATTCGCCGCGCAAGCCGGCCGCCACCGCACGCGTCACGATGGGAGAGGAGCTTTCAGTGGATTCGAGTGCAGGCATAGGTCCTCCTGAGAAGGGTATAATACTGCTTCTTGCATAAATCTATTAACTTCCCTGGTTCGAAGGGCTCGAAAATAACCGGATTTTACTGCTTCTTACATAAATTTCTGAACTGATGCGGCCAAAAAGGTAGGAAAAAACGAAGATTTGGGTTCAAATATTTACGTGTTAGTCACGGTTCAAGTACGGGACGCAGTACCGTGTGGTTCAGATATTTACGTGTTAGTCCCGGTTCCAATACGAGACGCAGTACTGTGTAATTCTACATCAAAAATCAAACTCGATGGCCCCGAAGTGATCGTTCGACCTGACGTGGAGGGGATCGGTTTGCTCGATACGGTGGAAGTGCATAAAGTTGTCCGCTTGGGCGAGCAAGCCGTGGACGCCATCCTCCCGGACCTCAAGCGTTCCACCGCCTGGCCGAACCGTATACGCAGGAAATATTTTCCGTCTCGGCAGGAGAAATAAAACGTGTCCCGTAACCTGCAAAAATACGCCCGCCAGACCAACCTCCGCCTGATTGCCGGAGCACTGATTTTGCTTTTCAGCGTCGGCGACGGGCTGATCTATTTGTTTTATGGCTCCAACGCGGCAGTGATGGGTTTGCTGTGTCTTCTGGCCGGAATGACGCCGGTGGTGCTGGTGGCGCTGATCATTCTACTCCTGGATTGGATTACCAAACGTGCCAACCGTGATTGATGCCGAACTCCGTGAATTCCGCGATTGGATATTTCGCTTCCGCCCGGCAACTGCCGCGCCATCCCGGCTGCTGGTACTGCTCCACGGCTGGACTGGCGACGAAAATTCCATGTGGGTTTTTACCCGCAAGCTCCCAGCGCAAGTGGCTGTCCTGGCTCCGCGTGGGCTTTATGTTGCTCCCGAAGGCGGCTATACATGGCGTGAGATTCGATCGGGAACGTGGGAGCTGCCAGGATTGGATGATTTACGCCAGTCTGCCGAGGCGTTGATCGGTTTTGTTGACGATTGGTCTCAGGCGGCGGGAGTGAGCGCCAATCAAATTGACTTGATCGGATTCAGCCAGGGCGCGGCCCTTTCTTATACGCTGGCATTGCTTTATCCGGAGCGGATCCGGGCGCTGGCAGCGCTCTCCGGTTTCATGCCAAGTGGTGCAGAGGACCTGCTTGCGAAGCATCCCCTGGCAGGAAAACCCGTTTTTGTTGCTCACGGGAGGCAGGATAATATGATCCCGGTGGAGCATGCGCGCAGATCTGTGGCGCTGCTGGAGGGTTCGGGAGCGCGGGTCACGTATTGCGAGTCCTATGGCGGTCACAAGGTCAGCGCAGACTGTTTTACCGGGCTGGCAGAAATATTCGGATAAAAAATACTACCTGGGGCGGTCCCCCCGGCTCTGGGCTGTGCAAAAATTAGTTGTTAAAGCGAATTCCATCTGGATAGGAGAAGAAGATGAAACTTAAGATTGCTCTGGTTGCAGTTGTTATTGTGCTTGTCTTTTCGGTGCCGGCCTGCGGGAAATCAACGGTTGCAACACCGACCTCCCAGCCTCCCGTCGTCGACACGCCTCCCGTCGTCAACACGCCTCCCATTGTCAACACGCCTATCGTCGTCAACACACCTGTAACCCCGACTAGCGACCTGGTCATCGCCAGTACCAACGCTTTTGTTGATTCGTATGGCACCTATCGCGTAGTTGGTGAGGTTGGCAATAATAGCAGCACGGTTCTAAACTCGATTCAACTAACTATTGAGATCAAAGATGCCTCTGGGTACTCTTTGCTGAAAGATGATAATGGCAACATCACGCCAAACGCGATTATCTACCCGATGCTTTATACACTTGCTCCAGGCGAAGCCTCCCCGTTCGAATATTCCTACGATACCACCAACGGCACGCCGGCCTCGTTTAATGTGACGATTACCGGTCAGGCAACTGACGAGGCCAACCGCGCCACTCTGAAAGAAGAAAATGTCCAGATTGTGGATGATGGTTCCGGCTGGTATTACCTGACCGG
>JAPLGV010000213.1 GCA_026389975.1 Chloroflexota bacterium | reverse complement strand
TGTGGCCTTCGCAGAGATCAAGCCGGCAGGAACGGTCCTCGCTGCTGGGGAGGAAGTGGCGGTCATTGAGACCATCAAGGTGAACATCACCTACACATCGCCTGTGAACGGAAATATCGTAGAAGTAAACCCGGCCATTAACGAAGCCCCGGAAGCCATCAACCAGGACCCATACGGCGCAGGCTGGCTGGCCGTAATGGAAGTCACCGAGTGGGATGCGGAGCGTGCCAAGCTGCTCGACCCGCATTCTTATTTCAAGATCATGAAAGGCCAGGCGGAAGAGGAGGCAAAGAAACTATGACCGGGCCGACTCAAAAAGTTATTATCGTACCCTGCAGCGGGATCGGCAAGCCGTACGGGTCCGTCAGCCGCGCAGCGGCCTACGAGGTTACCGAAGACTTGCGTCCCGGGCAGACCCAACTGGTACCGCTGGCCTTGTTGGTGCTTGGCGACGAGGAATCCCGGTCTGTTGTAGCGGCGTGCCCGGCCGTGACCATTGACGGCTGTAAACTGGCCTGCGCCGCCAAGATGGTCCAGCAGAGCGGCGGGACGATCGCGCAGGAATTTGCAGTTCTGGATGTATATCGCCGTTACAAGGATCTCAAGCCCCAGGGCATCGCCGAACTCAACGAGGGCGGGCAGAAATTGGCCCGGGTTCTGGCAGAGGAAGTCACTGTCGTGGTGGATGGCCTCATAACCGGGAAACAGGGAGGCGAAAATGCCTGACCTGCCCAAGAAAAAAGTTGGTATTGTTTCCTGCTCCGGGGAGGAACTCCCGGAGGGCACAGTGACCCGTCTGGCTGCCCTCAAAGTCCTGGAGCAGCTGCGCCCGGCAGACACGGTCACCATTTGTCTGCCCCTTTTCCTGGCCGGCGGTGAAGGCGACCGGGCTTTCGCAAAATTCTACCCGACCATCGCCATCGACGGTTGTGATAAACGCTGCGCAGCGCGCGGCACCGAAATGTACTCCGGAAAACCCGCTGCCAGCATCGTTATTTCGGAACTCGTCGCCGAACGCGGCCTGGGCAAGCCGGAAGGCAAACGCCGCCTGAACGAGGCCGGTCAACAGGTGGTGGATGCGACCGCCGGGCAAGTAGCGGAGCTGGTGGATGAGTTGTTGCAAAAGAACTGGAATCGAACGGCAGGGGCCGTTGAAGAAACCGCCGCACCCGAAGTGCAGGAAGCGGTCCAGGCGACCTGTTCCTGTGGTTCCGGGATCCCGGTGCAGGATATCGTCATCAACGGGCAGACGGTCACCTTGATCGCGCTGCCGCTTATCTTCCAGCAGTTCCGTGACTCCGGTAAACCTGCCTTGCCAGATACGATCCGGGAACTTTTAGAGAGCGTGAAGATTTATAACCCAATCCCGCCTGGCGAAGAGGATGCCTATGCGGCGTCGCTGTCGCGTGAATATGCAGCCTTTTGCGAGCAGCCAGGAGCAGTCAAATGAGCCGCACAGCCACCTATAACACCACCGTCGCCTGGAAGGACGAGCATTGGGGACATATCGTCATGGGCAACGGCCCGGAGATGGACTTCTCCGCGCCTCCGGATGCGCAAGGTCACCCTGGTGTCTTGACGCCGGAGGACGCCTTTGTGGCCGCAGCCAATACCTGTATCATGATGATGTTCATCTGGGCGGCGGAACGCTTCAAGCTCAACCTGCTCTCTTACGATTGCCGGGCCGAGGGCACCAAACTGATCGAGCTGGACCGCACAGAGACTTTCACCCACCTGCGCTTCTGGCCGGTCATCCGGATTGCGGCGGGGGACGAAGACCCCAAAGCCGTTGAAGCGCGTGCCCGCCGCGCCCTGCAGTCCGCCCAAAAATACAGCCTGGTGGCGAACTCGGTGAAGTCCGAGATCATTATCGAACCGCAGATTGAGGTGGTCGCCGGAAAGGATGAATGATGAAAACCAACTATGTTGAAATGCACAAATCCCTTGAAGAGCGTCTTGCCCAACTCGGGAGCGAGATTCCCGGGCCGATGATCGGCTTCGCCCGCCTGCATAAAAAAGCCATTGAGCAGGGCGCGCTCAGCAGCAAAGTCAAAGAGATGATGGCGCTGGCGATCAGTATTGTCGTGGGCTGTGGGGTTGTATTGCCTATCACGTTCACGATGCAGTCGCGGCCGGCGCCACCCGCCAGGAATTACTGGAAACGATTGGCGTGGGAATCCTGATGGGCGGCGGCCCGGGGTCCATTTATGCCGCGCATGCTCTGGATGCCGTTGAACAGTTTTTACCTGGCGAAGAAAAACAATCTTGAAGCTTCTTCATTATTTTGATTTGAACGATGGAAAGAATCTACAGGGTACTGCGTACAAGGTGCTGTGCAAATATTTGAACCCAAATCGTCGTTTATTCCCTACTCTTGGGCCGCGTCAGTTCAGAAATTTCTGCAAGAAGCAGTAAAATTCCCGGAATCGCTCGCAATTCGAAAATAGCAAGTTCAGATATTTATGACTCTACTGCAAAAACCATCTAAACACAAAGGTCACGAACCCCCAAATAC
>JAPLGV010000415.1 GCA_026389975.1 Chloroflexota bacterium | reverse complement strand
GAAAACTTTTGCATGGAATCGATATCAATCACTTGAGTGGTCATTAGAATTTTTTCTCCTTTGGCTCACGCAGAGCCAGTAAACTCAATCTATGGAATTTGCACTGCCAGAACACGTGTCTGATGACTGGCGGAGATACTGCGTACAGCGCCAGCCGGTACCGCGACCAGTGAACCGGGCTGAAATTCGGCCTGCTCGTCTCCTATGCGAATCTGCCCCTGCCCCTCGATGAAATAATACAGTACCAGGAAGGGCATCTGGCATGGGGCAACCGCTTGACCTGCATCCAGGCTCAATAGCAGGGTACGCGCCTTGCCGGCGTCAAGCAATGGCATAGAGAGCGCCCCAGAGCGGGAAAATTCTCTCTTTGAGTTTGTTTCAATCATAAGCATCATTGATTTCTCCTTTTGTTTCTGTTCCACTTGGCCCACCATGGCAGAAGAAAAAGGTACAGCCCGGTGAGCGCCATGATTAACATGAGAACTTGCTGAGTCTGTTGAGCGGCGAAGCCGACAGCCGTATTTCGCGCCAGCAGTACAGTGAAGATCAATGCCACAGTTAGTAAAGCCAACCAGCGGTGAGTTTTCCGTACATACTTGTTCAGGAACTTGGACATCTTTATTTGTAACCTCGTTCTTAAGATATGTTTTCCGACCCGGCCGGATCAAGATCCAGTCCGCCGGTCCGCTCAATCCCTTTTTGGATCAGCCAGCCCATGAGTATTGCCGAAGGCACGGTTAACGCCAGTCGCACCAGCATAAAGGACGGCCCCAAGAACCTGGCTTCAATTAATAGTTGCGGAATTTTGATCGCCGCCCAGGCGTCCAGGAGTATGATCACATTGAGCGGGCTGGCGCCTTTTTTCAACAGCATGGCGGCGATGGGAAAGGCAACATACAGGGGGCCAGTCGGCGCGGAGCCGAACAAAAGCGCCAGCAGAATTCCCTTCCAGCCCGACTCGCGGCCCAGGTACTTGCCGATCAATTGCTTTGGCACCCAGACCTCGAACAGTCCCATCAACACCGCCACCGGGATCAAGATGACCACCATCTCGACCAGGTAATCCCAAGTGTTGCGTATCACCGGCGCGGCTTGCGCAGGCCAGAAAACCCATACCAACAAGTCGGCCAAGGCGATGAGCAGCACCCAGCGGTAGTCCGCCAGCCATTGCCTGGGCGTCTTCTTGACAGGTGCGCCCTGTGGCGCGCCATTCGATATTTGTTGTGGTAAATTGGTATTCATTGCAGTACCATCCCAATGACAATAGCAATCGCAAAGGCAAAGAGCAGACTGAGCAGGTTGCGACTCAACGCCATTTTCTTGCCCAGATATTTGATCTCCAGCGGCAGCGTTACCGTGTTCACCATCATCAGTCCGGTGAGGAAGGCGGCGATCGTGGTCACGCTGGCACCGGCTCGCAGCAGTGAGGCTGCCAACGGGATGCTGACCAGGCTGGCGATATACAGCACGGCTCCCAGGACAAAAGCAGTCAGCGTCGCCCACCAGCCAGCTCCCTGACCCAGATAACGGGAGATGACTTCCGGCGGCACTATGCCAAGCAGCAGGCCGATCAACCCGATGAAGGCAAGCATGATCGGCAAAATCCCGAAGAACGACTTGACGGCCACTTTCACGGCCTGCCTGGCTTTGGTACGATCGCGCAGCGCCAGGACGCCCAGCGCGCCAAAAACGATGACATACGTACTCCAAGTGAGTATTGACGACATGTTGACCTCCTACAATCAATCTACCAGGTTCGAATTTTCGGCTTCGGCGGCCTGTAAAGCCCGTTCCAGAAGTTGCAGCAACGTTTCCTGCTCCTGGGGAACGAGGCCGGCCAGCAAGCGGCGAAATTTCTGCCGGTGAGAGTTTTGAATCTGACGTTGTAATGCCTGACCCCGCCGCGTCAGAAAGAACTGGACTGAACGCCCATCCAGCGGGTTGGGCTTTCGCTCCACTAGGTTGCTCTCTTCCATCCTGCGTACACCGACGCTGACAGTTGGAGGAGTTAACCGCATTCCGTCGGCAATGTCCTGCACACCGCAACCAGGCAAGGCGGCGATAAAGTCCAGCAGGGACATTTGAGCGGGCGAGACTGCTGCATCACACGATTGCGTATCCAGCTCCAACTTGCGCAACCGCTTCATCAGTTCGAAGAATCTCTCTTCGACTAACGTATGTTCCTCTGCCATTGCACCATCTCCTTAATTTAGTTAGACTAACTAAATATATCACTCTGGGAGAATTCTGTCAAGAGTATTCGCCGCGTGCGCGGAGACAAGGGCGGCAGCCGCTCGCGATGAGAACCTCGCGCATTCTATGACATCTGACCTTGACGAAACTTGCATCACCGAATATAATTCAACGTATGTTGAACTATATTCCCAAGCCAGCTTCCTCTCCTGTTGACCTGAACCGGATGGCAAAGTGGCTGAAAGTGTTGGCCGAGCCTAACCGTTTGCTAATTTTTCATCTCCTGATGGAAGGCGTACAGTGCAATTGCGAGCTGGGGGATGGCCTCCAGATGGCTCCAAACCTGATCTCTCACCACTTGCGGGTGCTGCGCCAGGCGGGCCTCATCGATGTTGAACGCGATGCCCTTGATGCCCGTTG
>JAPLGV010000427.1 GCA_026389975.1 Chloroflexota bacterium | reverse complement strand
CTGGAACATGCGGCTCCGTCCAAGCCGCGCTTCGACTCAGTCGGGAAGGCGAAGGATATTGATGGCCTGGGCGAACGGTTGAAAGTGATCCTGGGCGAATCCGACCGCGCCGCACAACTTATAAAGGTTCTGACCTTCCAGGGACTCCAGTATGCCTCGGTCATCATCCCCGAAGTTGCCGATACACCCAAGCCGATTGATGACGCCGTCCGTTGGGGCTTCATGCACGAGGCCGGGCCGTTCGAAATTTGGGATATGCTGGGGGTCCAGGAAACGGCCAGGCAAATGAAAGCCGCGGGTTTCACTCCCGCTGGTTGGGTGGCGGACATGCTCAAGTCCGGGTTTGAATCGTTCTACAAGTACAAGGGCGCCAGCAAGGTTGGCGTCTACGATGCGGCCAAGCAGAAATATGTCACCATCCCCAAAACGCCGGGACTGATTGTGTTGAGTGAACTAAAGAAGGCCAAGAAGGTCATCAGTGAAAACCCCGGAGCGTCGCTTTATGACATCGGCGACGGTGTGGCGCTGGTTGAGTTCCACACCAAGATGAATGCCCTGGACGATGACATCTTCGCCATCGCCGACGAGGCACTTGACCGCGCCGAAAAGGAATTTGTGGGTGTGGTAGTCGGGAACGAAGGCGAGCACTTCAGCGCCGGCGCGAACATCGGCCTGATCCTGATGGGCGCCAAGTCCCAGCAATGGGGCATGCTTGAGCAGGTCGTGAAGAGATTCCAGAACCTGAACATGCGCATGCGCTTTTTCCCCAAGCCGGTGGTGATCGCCCCGTCGGGAATGGCGCTGGGCGGCGGCTGCGAAGTTACCATGCACGGCAGCCGCGTCGTGGCCGCGGCAGAAACATATATCGGGCTGGTTGAACTGGGCGTGGGCGTCATCCCGGCCGGCGGCGGTACGAAAGAACTGATGCGCCGCATCATCAACCCGGGCATGCGCGTGCCGGGTGTTGACATCTTCCCGTTCCTCCAGCGAGTCTTCGAGCAAATCGGGCAGGCTAAGGTGGCTACCAGCGCCGAGGAGGCCCGCCAGATGGGCTTCCTGGGTCCGGCGGACAGGGTTGTGATGAACCGTGAACACCTGCTGACGGAAGCCAAGCGCGAGGCCATGCACATGGCTGCCGCGGGTTACCATCCGCCCGCGCCGGAACTGATCTACGCCGGCGGGCGAGAGGCCTTGGCGGCGCTACGGATTGGCGCCTGGACATTCAAAGAAGGTAAGTATATAACCGAATACGAAGGCGTGATCGCCGGGAAACTCGCCAACGTTATGGCCGGTGGCGACCTGAGCCGTCCAACCTGGGTCAGCGAGCAATACATCCTCGACCTGGAGTGCGAGGCCTTCCTTTCCCTGTGCGGCGAGGAAAAGACCCAGGCGCGCTTGTTCAATATGCTCCAGACCGGCAAGCCGTTACGGAATTAGGAGGTAAGGATGACACACGAAGCTGTAATCGTATCTGCTGTACGCACTCCTGGCGGGAGAGCCAAACGCGGCGGACTGGCGACTGTCCGCCCGGACGAGCTGGCCACGGCGGTAATTAAGGCGCTGCTTGCCCGGACCCCGGGCCTGAATCCAAAAGAGATTGACGACGTTATCCTCGGCTGTGCCTTCCCGGAGGGCGAACAGGGCTTGAACATGGCACGCATGGTCGCCCTGCGCGCCGGTCTGCCGGATTCAGTGCCGGGCGAGACCATCAATCGTTACTGCTCGTCCGGCGTCCAGAGCATCGCTCACGCGGCCTATGCCATCCTGTCTGGCCAGATTGACGTGGCGATTGCCGGCGGAGTCGAGTCGATGAGCATGGTTCCGATGATGGGTTATAAATTCTCGGTGAATCCCTACTTCGCGGCGGAACTGCCCCATTACTACACTAACATGGGACTGACTGCCGAGAACGTGTCGGTGAAATACAAAATCAGCCGCGAGGACCAAGACGCCTTCGCCTTGCGTTCCCACCAGCGTGCTGCTGCGGCGGTCAATTCAGGCAAGTTCGATCCCGAACTAGTTCCGATTGAAGTAGAACTGAAGGAACTTGGAACGAACGGCAAACCGGTAACGAAGAAATTCACAGTAAAACGGGACGAGGGTCCGCGCGCCGATACAAGCCTGGAGGCGCTTGCCAAACTCAAGCCAGTCTTCAAAGAGGGCGGTACGGTGACGGCAGGCAACTCCTCGCAAATGTCCGATGGCGCAGCGGGGGTGGTCATCATGTCTGGCGAAAAAGCCCAGGCGCTGGGACTCAAACCGTTGGTGCGCTTCGTGGACTTCGCCGTTGTCGGCGTCCCGCCGGAGGTCATGGGCATCGGACCGGTGGTTGCCATCCCGAAGGCACTCAAATTGGCCGGGCTGTCGCTGAACGACATTGACCTGATCGAACTGAACGAAGCCTTTGCTGCGCAGTCTGTGGCCGTGGCGCGCGAAGTAGGTCTGGATATGGAGAAGGTCAACGTCAACGGAGGCGCGATTGCCCTTGGGCATCCGCTTGGCTGCACGGGAGCAAAACTGACCACCCAGTTGATCTACGAGATGGCGCGCCGCAAGTCGAAGTATGGAATGGTGTCCATGTGCATCGGTGGAGGTATGGGCGCAGCATCCATCTTTGAGAACTTGCAATAACTATTCGTCATTGCGAGGGCGTCTTTACCCCGAAGTAATCCCCTGGCAAGCGAGGAGATTGCTTCGCCAAAATGAGGCTCGCAATGACACCTAAATTAAAAGGAGAAAATTATGGCTCTAACAGTTGCTGAACTCATGTCCAAAATGCCGAAGGCTTTCCTTCCGGAAAAAGCCCCCGGGCTGGATGCGGTGATCCAGTTCAAATTCAGCGGTGCGGAAGCGGGCGACTGGTTTGCGACGATAAAAAATGACATATGCACCCTCGAACAGGGTGCGCACCCCAGCCCTAAGATGACCCTGTCCGCCGATTCTGCTGACTACGTCAAAATCTTCACCGGTGAACTGGATGGCATGCAGGCCTTCATGGGTGGCAAACTCAAACTGGCTGGCGACCTGAATCTGGCCATGAAATTAATGACCATGTTCAAGATACGCTAATGAAGATCTCCCGCAGGATCGAAAGACCTGCGGGAGGTTGGTTTTTCCACGAAAAAACATTTCTTTGGAAATTTAGTCAGGCTCTTTGTTTTACTTGCCCTCCGCCTCTTTATGCTGCCTTACCAACTCGCGGCGCAGGATCTTGCCGACGGTGGTCTTGGGCAGTTCGGTGCGAAACTCGACTTGCCTGGGGATTTTGTATTTCGCCAGGCTCTTGGCGCAAAACTCCTTGACCTCGTCCTCGGTCATGGTTTCGCCGGGCTTGAGCACCACCCAGGCTTTGACCGCCTCGCCTCGAAGCGGATCTGGAATGCCGGCCACGCCAACTTCCATGACTTTCGGATGGGCGGCGATGTCTTCTTCCACTTCGCGCGGCCAGACTTGTTCGCCGCCGGGTTTGATCAGTTCCTTCTTGCGGTCCACGATGTAGAAGTAGCCTTCCTCATCCATGCGGGCGATATCACCGGTGAAGAGCCACACCTTGCCATCTTTCAATTTGCGCAGGGTGTTGGCTGTTTCGACGGGCATGTTGTGATAACCTTTCATCACCTGCGGGCCGTGAATGACCAGTTCGCCGATCTCGCCGATCTTCATCTCGGTCTCGCCGTCATCCAGGCTGATGATTTTTGCATCCACGTCGGGGAAGGGTATGCCGATCGAGCCGGTTTTATTGATGCCAAGCAGCGGATTGCAGTGGGTGGCGGTGGGCGCTTCCGAAAGCCCGTAACCCTCGGAAACCTTGCCGCCGCTGAGCGCTTCGAACCGTTCCTTTGTTTCGCGCATCAAGGGCGCAGAGCCGGAGATGCAGGCCTTGATCGAGCCCAGGTCATATTTTCCGGCAATCACG
>JAPLGV010000147.1 GCA_026389975.1 Chloroflexota bacterium | reverse complement strand
GCTGTCTCCAGCTTGCGGCTGATGAATTCCCTCACCCGCCAGTAGAGGCCAATCAACTCCGTGTTGGTGGATGTAATTTGGGTCTGGTCTATGTGGGTCTCAGGAATTATCGTCTCGCTTAATCGATGGCTCAGGAATGGATACCTTTCATAAAATTACAATGCTCAAACAGGAGAATGTTCTTATGTCAACCAATGCGAATTGTTCTGCCACCCGGGTGCCGGATTCTAGTTTGAGGACGATGCTTTTTGCGATTCTGATTTCTCTTCTGCTAGCCCCGGAGGGATTCAGCGCTCAGAAAATAATGGAAGGACCGTTTACACAGTCTGACAAGCGGCTGCAGTGGGAAGATGAGGGAGAATTATACTGGATTGAAGCCTACGGCCCCGATGCGCTTCGTTTCAGGGGCTCGAAGAGCCTGCGGATTACGGATGAAAACTGGAATTTATTGCCTCAGCCGGAGGTTCAGCCTGAGATCTCCGTCAGCAAGGATAAAGCGGTCATCAAAAACGGGAATATTAGAGCAGAAATAGAATCACGCAGAGGACGGATTACTTATTTGAACGGCAAGAATGAGGTTCTGCTGCGTGAAGCGTACCATCATCACCATCCTCAATTTGCCCGGCAATTTCGAAGCAAGGGCAGTGATCATTTCGAGATCAAGGTGACCTTTGATGCTGAAAAGAATGAACATCTGTATGGCATGGGACAGTATCCGAATGACTGCCTTGACCTGAAGGGGACGGTTCTGGAACTGGCGCAGAAAAACACCCAGGTTTCCATTCCATTTTTGATTTCCTCCAAAGGCTACGGATTCATCTGGAATAACCCGGCGGTCGGGCGGGCCGAGTTTTCTTTGACCCATACCAGTTTCTACTCTGAATACACCAAGCAGATTGACTATGTCATCTTTCCGGGCGACACCCCTGCCAGCCTGGTTACTCACTATTCCAGATTAACGGGCACGGCGCCGGAAATGCCTTATTATGCAACCGGTTTCTGGCAGTCCAAACTACGCTATTATTCGCAAGAAGATTTGATGTCGATTGCCCGCGAATACAAAAAGCGCAATCTGCCGTTATCGGTAATTGTGGTCGATTTTTACCACTGGCCGGTTACGGGAGACTGGAAATTCAATCCTAAATTCTGGCCCGACCCGGCCGGCATGATCAAAGAGCTCGATAGCATGGGGATCAAATTACTGGTCTCAGTATGGCCTACCCTGGCCGCGCAAAGTGAGAACTTTGCGGAATTCACGAAAAGGAATTTCACCATCCGGCCCGAATCCGGGAATAATCTGTTTCTAAAGGTAAATGATGACCTCACCTATGTTGATGTTACCTATCCCGAGGCCAGAAAAGCACTCTGGGCTAAGCTCAAGAAGAATTACTATGACCTGGGAGTCAGGATGTTCTGGATGGATGAGGCCGAACCGGAGATCGAACCACTGGAATACCACAACATCAGGTACTATCGAGGAAACGGACTCGAGGTTTCCTGCATTTATCCTTACTGCTTCTCCCAGGCCATCTATGAAGGGCAGAGGGAATGCGGGCAGACAGAAATAATCAATCTGATCCGCTGCGCGTGGATTGGCAGCCAGCGGTTGGGCGCTCTGGTTTGGTCCGGCGACATCCAAGGTGATTTTCCCACGCTGAGAAAGCAGGTGAAAGCCGGTTTGAACATCAGTCTGTGCGGCATGCCCTGGTGGACGACTGACATCGGTGGGTTCTGGGGCGAGCCGCGCCAGCCTGGCTACAAAGAGGTGCTGATTCGCTGGTTTCAATATGGAACCTTCTGCCCCGTCATGAGAATTCATGGTGTGAACCGGCCTGAAACTAAAATTGAGGGCCAGATCACCGGCACGGGAGGGCCGAAGGAAGTGTGGAGTTTTGGCGAAGAGGCCTACAAAATATTGTCGCATTATCTGGATATCCGGGAAAGGATCCGGCCCTATATCAAGAAACATATGGATATCGCTTCAAAGGACGGCACGCCTGTCATGCGGCCGCTTTTCTTTGATTTTCCCGGGGATAAGGTGTGTTACACCATCGAAGACCAATTCATGTTTGGCCCCGACATCCTTGTGGCCCCGGTGTTGGAACCGGATGCGAAATCCAGGCGGATCTATTTGCCGGAAGATGCCACCTGGAAGGACGCGTTAACGGGGAAGACTTACCAAGGCGGGCAGACTATTGATTACAACGTGACCATTGAGAACATACCCGTTTTTACCCGGAATGGGTTTGACCTTAAATTGTAGCACCTGAACTGCTCGGGTGCTGGCGCGGGATTCCTGTTTCCCGCCTATCGGCGCGGGGCAGGTGCCCCGACACAAGCGCAAGGCTTCTGCGATTTCGGAGTCCGGCCGCCGTGCGCGATTGCGCCGAAGCGTGAAAAGTTGAAAGGGGAAAGTAGAAAGCTGAGATTGGGGACCACTGACCACGGGACCACGGGACCCCAGCCCAGGGACGGGGAGTGCGGCGTGAGGCGTGACGGGTCGGCCAATTTCCGGTTGATGCACCCGCCGGCCTTGTCGTTATGGACATTCCCAAACAATCTTTGGGGGTACCCCTCTATTTGTCCAACCCCCTTTGGTAAGGTGGGGGCATGAAAAATCGAAAGCGGACGAAAAGACCACGGACCACAGGACCACGGCAGGGGAAAACTGAAATACTGAAAGCTGAAAAGCTGAAACCCGCCTCCGGCGGGGCGGCGGCGGGGCAAGGGGCGGTCGCAATGCCGAACAGCGTGAAGCGCGGGGCGTTTGACCGGATGAAGAAGATTTTCGGGCTCTTACAGGATGGGAGGTATCCGAATTGCACGAGCATTGCTACCGAATTCGAGGTTTCACTCAGGACGGCAGCCCGGGACATCGAGTTCATGCGGGACCGGTGGAGCCTGCCGATTGGTTACGATGACAAGCGCCATGGATTCTTCTTCACGGAAAAGGTGGAGCGCCTGCCGTGGGTGCCGGTGACTGAGGCGGAGCTGTTCGCGGTCTGCATTTCGCAAAAGGTGCTGGAGCTGTACCACGGGATGCCGTTCCAGAAACCGCTGGAATTGGCGTTCGCCAAGATCACCCGGAGCCTGGATGACGAGGAGCGCTACATGCTGGAAAACCTCGATCTGGCGTTTTCGTTCCGGCCGTTCGCCCCGGAGGACCCGGATTTGCGGGTGCTGGAGTTGCTGACCCGGGCGGTAGCGGAGCGGCGGGGCCTGAAGTTTTCATACCGGAAGCCCGGTGAAAAGCGGGCCGAGGCGCGCCAGGTGCATCCGTATCATGTGGGGCGCGCATGCCACCGTCGTCGGGCCGCGGGAACTCAGGGAGCGTTTGGCCAAAACGGCCCGGGCGTTGGCTGCCAGGTACGGGGACGGGTGAATCCGCGAGCCGCTTGCCGAACCTGGCGAAAGGGAGCGCAAACGATCCAGCCCGGCAAAGCCACAACAGACCGGGCAAAGCAGACAGAAACATAGGGGACAGGAAGAAGGGATTCCTCTCCATTTTTCTGTCCATTATTTTTCTGTCAGCCTGTGAATAACTTTCTGCAACAATCTTTGGGGGTACCCCGCTATTTGACCCACCCCCCCTGGTAAAGTACTGCACGTACGATCACTATTTTGGAAAAACAGAAAGCAGAAAGCAGAAACCAGAAATCGGTCCCGGATTGGTGGATGGCGGTGCCCGCAGGCGCGAGTATCGGCAGGAGCTGGGACGGTTGCAGATGGAAACGGCGCAGGCGGCGGGGGAGCCGGAGGAGGTTGCGCGCCTGGAGGGCGAAATGGAGGCGCTGAAGTCAGCGCTCAAGGGTGCTGGCGCGGCCGATACGGGCGAGCGGGCGTTCGACAACGTGCGCAAGGCGCTGCGCGTCGTCTTGGAGCAACTGCGGAGCGGGGGTCCGGAGGAGCAGGCGTTTGCGGAACACCTACGGACCCATCTGAGCATTGGGTTCGAGTGCCTTTACACCCAACCGCAGGGGCGAATCTGGGACTGAAGTCTAAAGTCTAAAGGCCAAAGTCCAAAGTCTCCAAACGCTTCGCGCAGGCTTGGTTGCGGCTCTGCCGCGCT
>JAPLGV010000290.1:19906-26180 GCA_026389975.1 Chloroflexota bacterium | reverse complement strand
GGCCAGGTGGTGGATGCCACCAACAATACTCCCATCCCGAACATCCTGATCGCCGCAGGCGGGCGGCAGACTTTAACTGATTCGACCGGCTCGTTCGTTTTAGAAAGCCTCCCTGTCGGAACCCATAACCTGGTGGCCTATGCGATTGATGGCGCATATCAGACCTTTCAGCAGGGGGCGCGTGTCGAAGCGGGACAGCACACCCCGGTCACGCTCGCGCTGACCCCTGCGCAAATGGTCAATGTTGTCTTTACCTTGTCTGTCCCGACCAATACGGTTCAAAATGCACCCATCCGCCTGGCCGGAAACCTGTACCAGTTGGGCAACACCTTTGGTGACTTGCAGGGCGGCCTGAGCACTGTCACCACCCGGATGCCGATGTTGTCCCCGTTGCAGGATGGCCGCTCCACGCTCTCGCTCATGCTCCCTGCTGGTGCCGATATCCGCTACAAATACACCCTCGGCGATGGCTTTTGGAATGCCGAGCACGGCACCGACGACGCCTTCGTCGTTCGGCAGTTGATCGTTCCGGCTTCTTCAACCCCGGTGCAGATACAGGATATAGTCCAGACCTGGCAGGCGGGACCTTCGTCGCCCATCCTCTTCGAGGTTGACGTTCCGGCCAACACTCCGGTCACCGACATCGTCTCGATCCAGTTCAACCCCTACGGCTGGACCGAGCCCATCCCGATGTGGCCGCGTGGCAACAACCAGTGGGTTTACCAGCTCTACAGCCCGCTCAATATGCTCGGCGATTTTGAGTACCGTTATTGCCGCAATGACCAGTGCGGGATTGCCGACGATGTGCAAACATCCCCCGGCCATCTCGGGCGCCCGGTCTCTACCAGCCTGGTCCCGCAGGATTTACAGGACACCGTCTCCGGCTGGACCTGGTTGCAGAACACCACGCCCGCTGCGATAGTCGGTTTACCGGTGACAGAGCGGCAAGGATTTATGGCGGGTGTGGAGTTCCAGTCTGATTACGACCCGACCTGGCAGGCCTGGACCCCGCTGGCCATTCAGGACGTGCAGAGCCGTTACGCCAACTGGCTGGTGCTTGCGCCTTCCTGGACCGTTGGCCGGACGGCACCATTCGTTTTTTCCCCTGTACCCGGTGTGGACCCACTGTGGGCCGACACACTTGACACCGTCAGCCGCGCCCGCGCTTCCAACCTGAACGTGGCACTTTTCCCGGCGGTGAATTTGCCTTCCGATTTGACGGCTTGGTGGACTTCCGCCCCGCGCGACCCGGTCTGGTGGAACACCTGGTTCGACCGCTATGCGGCTTTTGCCGCAACCCATGCTGACCTGGCGACGAAATCCGGCGCCCAGGCCCTTATCTTAGGGGGGGACTGGGTCACTCCGGCCTTGCCCGGCGGCCAGATAAACGGGAGCAGTTCCGAGGTCCCGGCAGATGCGGAGGCGCGCTGGCAGGCGATCATTACCGATGTCCGCAGTCGCTTCACGGGCAGTGTGTACTGGGCCTTGTCTTATCCCGGTGGATTGCAGTCGGCCCCGAATTTTGCCAATAACCTGGACGGTGTTTACCTGCTCTGGTACTCCCCGCTCGGCGGCTCCAGTGTGGATCAAATAAAGGCCGCGGCCGGGCAGTTGCTGGACACGGAAATCCAACCCTTCCAGGCTGCGCTGCAAAAACCGATCATCCTTGCGGTTGCCTACCCTTCAGCTGACAACGCGGCCAGTGCTTCAATGCCTGTCAGTGCATTGTTCCAGCCGGGCGGCACGCAAGCGCCGGTCAATTTGCAGGCGCAGGCGGATGTGTACCAGGCGTTGTTGATGGCTGTCAATGAGCGCGCCTGGGTGGGCGGCTTTGTCAGCCGGGGCTATTACCCGCCGGTTGTGTTGCAGGACGCCTCGGCTTCTATTCACGGCAAGCCGGCGGCGGACGTGTTGTGGTACTGGTATCCGCGGTTCTTGGGAATTACGCCCTAATATGTGCCGGTTTCCTCTTGTAAAACGAAAGGTCTCTTATTTCAAGAGACCTTTTTGTTTTTTTACTTCACACTCTTTAATTCTTGTTTCTTGATTTCTTTCCTGGCTTTCAACCCTTCCACCACCGCCGGGATGAACGAGATGAGCACGATGGCGATGATGACCAGTTCAAAGTTATCCTGGACGAAGGGGATATTGCCGAAGAAGTAGCCAAGCAGGGTGAAGGTTGCCACCCAGGTGACGCCGCCGACAAGGTTCCAGGTGATGAAGTGGCCATAAGACATTTCACTCACTCCGGCTACAAAGGGCGCAAAGGTGCGAATGATGGGCACGAAGCGCGCCAGGAAGATCGTCTTGCCGCCATGCTTTTCGAAGAAGGCATGCGTACGTTCCATATATTCCTTCTTGATCCACTTGACCTCACCGGTATAGGCTTTGGCACCAATGGCGTGGCCGATCCAGTAATTGGCCGTATCCCCGCCGACGGCAGCAATGGATAGAAGAATGAACATCAGCCAGGGGTTGAGCGCGCCGCGGGCTGCGAATGTGGCCGCGGCGAAGATGAGCGAATCGCCAGGCAGGAAGGGAGTCACGACGAAGCCGGTCTCCATGAAAATGACAACGAACAGCAGGCCGTAGGTCCAGGCTCCGTAACGGGTGATGATATCGTTCAGATAGGTGTCAACGTGCAGGATGAAGTCAACTAATTTAAGAATCCAATCCATTGGTTTCCCTCGGGTTTGAAGTTGCGAGCGGGGCGATTATATCAGATTGCACCGGCGCAGGGACGGGCGCAGCCGACTGGCGCAGGCGGCGGTTGATCAGCGGCAAGGCGGTGAGCAACAAGACAAGTTCCAGGAATAGCATCCCTATTCCTCCCAGCATGAACAACACGCCGGGAAAATCAATCTGCATGTTCTGGGTCATCATCCGCAGCGCGCCATAGACGGCCATGATCGCCGAGCCATTCCACAGACCGTGGAGGCTGACGGAGAGCAGGTAAGTCAAGGCCAGCCGCCCGTAGCGTTTTTCCAGTTGGGCGGAAGCAATGGCCCAGCCCAATAACCCGCTGCTGGTGATGTGCATCAAGGATGCTGCGCCGCGCCCGGCCAGGCCAAAGCCCCACATTTGCGTGGCGCTGCTGGCGGCCATGAGTCCCTCCATCATCGCGAATCCGGCCCCGCATAACGCACCCAGTACGAATCCCTCGGCAGGGGAACGCAGGCGTTTGCCCAGAAACCAGATAACGGCCGGTTTGACGGCTTCCTCGATCAGGGGGGCAAGCACTGCAGCAAAGACCAGGATGGACAAGATGACCAGTGGATTGGTGAGGTAGGGAGCCAAAACGGTCAGTAAAGCCTGCATATCCCCGGCGTTGGCGTTTGCCACCTGGGTCTTGATCTGGTCTATAACGGTGAGCAATTCCGGGTTAGCCACCGCTAGAATCCCAATAACCACTACCGCACTCCCGATCACCAGATATTCCAGCAGCAATGCTGCAACCGTGCCCCCGACCATGCCAAAACCGTAGACGGACCATAGGCGGCGGCGAGACCCGCCGGGCAGACCGCCTGCGCCGATCCAGACCAGGCTGAGGATGGGGAGGCTGATGCCGAGCAGGAACAACGGTGCAGCCACAGCCCAACCATAAGCGAACAGGCTGGCAAGCACTGCACCGATGATCACAACCAGCACCCAGACTGCAACCAAAACCGCCACCTGCCAGAACTTGACCGGCCGGATGGTCCCCGGGAGGATTTCCTGTCCTTTCATCCGTTTGATGGTGTAGACCAGCACCGGCAGGAGCAATCCCGCACAGAAGAGCATACCGAGCGCGCCGAGCACGCTGGCAGCCAGACTCGAGCCATACCCAGGGTCGAAGGTTAGAATACCTGTGACAGCCAGGGTTGCGCTGCGGATCAGTAGTCCCAGGATGCCGATGCCGCTTAGGATGAGCAGCAGGATCTCGCGGCGACGGTTGAAGTTGGGATTTGGTTGCATGGAGACTCCTATCGTTCTTCGATGGTGACACTGATCAGTTCATCACCCGGCGGAAGAAAAATGCCCGGCTGAGGGTCGCGGGCGGTCAGCGCTGATAAAATGTCCAGGCCGCTCAACACCTGCCCGAAGATGGTGTACTGCCCATCCAGTTGGGGTATGGGAGCAAGGGTAATGAAGAAGCGGCTGCCGTTCGTGTCCGGTCCGTCGTTATCCAGGGCCAGCATGCCGGGTTGGTCGAAACGCAGGCCGGTGGCAATTTCGGTTTCGAACAGGTAACCGGGATTACCCAACCCGGTCTCGCTGGGGTCGCCGGTCATTACCCGAAGCTCGGGGAGCACCCGGTAAAAGCTGATGCCGTCGTACCAGCCGCTGCGAGCCAGAAAGACAAAGTTATTTACGGCCAGTGGGGCTTTCTCCGGGTAAAGTTGGAGTACAACGTCGCCTTTGGCCGTGTGCAGGGTGACGATGTACTGTTTGAGCGGGTCAATGCTCTCGGGCGGGCAGGCGCTGAACTGGCGCGCCGTCAGCGCGTCCATGCGCACCACAGTATCCAGACTGGCGAAATCGGCGAGAGCTATGTAGGGCGAAGCGCTGTTGACGAACAACAGCGGCGGTGCAAACGGTTGGACTCCGGCGGTGAACTGGTTGGCCTGCTGGAGACGGTCAGCCACCACCGGGCCCTCGAAATCGGACCGGAACCGGGCCGCGTCCATGCCCAGACCGGAGGCCTGCGCCGTTGCCCAGGCTTCAAAATCCGCCGGGGTCAACGCGGACCATTCAGTCTGTTTCTCGAAGAGCAGGTCGTGCATCTCCCAGAATTTGCCCTGCAAGTCTGCCGCCTCCACAGCCTGGATGGCCAGATTATCTTTGTCGCGGTTCGTCTGCGGGGCGTGCAGGTAGATGACGCGCACGTCGTTCGGATGGGTCAGCCGGATTTGTTTCAGGCTGGCGGCCAGAAAGGCGCATTGCAGGCACTGGTAATCGCTGAAAGCGATGATGGTTACAGGCGCATCCGCCGCTCCGTTGACGTGGCCGCGGCTCTCGAACCCGGCTCCCAGAGCCGCTTCCGGCGTGACCGGGAAGTGGAGCAACGTGCAAGGTGTGCAGCAGGTGCAAGTGTGGAAGCAGGCGTGGCAGTCGGTCCCGGGGTGGGGGTTGCCGGGGAAACGGGATTGGCGGTGGCAGGCGCAGGAGAGCAGGAGACTAGGATAAAGACAGAAGCCATAAGGGTAATGAGGCGTTTACGCATTTGTGTCCACTTTCATGGAGATACGGCAGCCTGAAGTTGCTGGAAGGAGTCCATTTGGGCGATGGTTTTCAAGAAGTCGGTCAGAGTGGCACTCTGCCCTCGCAGGGCGCGCACTGCCGGGCCGACCGGATCTTCGCCAGCCGGACCGCCGGGAGTATCGGCATAGGCTCCGTAGAAGGCGAAGTAGGCCTGGTTGAGTTTACGGATGGCGTAGCCGTTCTGCCAGAAGAACTGGCGGCGTTGTTCCATGTAAGTCTCGGCCTCGGTAATCTTGTTCTGGGCAAGCAACTCGTCCACGTGGACGCGGGTGATGTGCATCTCGGAGTTGAAGTTGAAATCGGCAAGGGCAGGGCTGAGCGGAAGGCTGACGGCTTGAATGGCGTACCCGGCGGCCAGTTCGGGGTAGTAGCGCTTGAGCACGAGCATGGCAATCTCGTGCCCAGCGATGGAGGCGGTGGTTTCGTTCATCGTGCGCAGTTCGGGGGTGGTATCGTAGTTCAGGCCGAGCGGCCGTAAAGTGAGCCAGTTATGGGTCCACTCATGAGCGATGGTGTCGGAGAGCCAGTCGAGGGCGGTAGTGCGCATGACCATGGTTGGGTAGGAGCCGATGCCGCCCACCGGCACCACCAGCGAGGAAACGTTCAGGCCGGAATCCACCCGGTTTTCGAGGGTAATCTGCTGGTCCACGCTCAAATCGGGCAAGAGGGAAATGGTGGCATCCTGCTGGATTTTGTCGCGCGGGGAGATGACCAGATTGTAGGGCAGGGGGGTGATGTGGAATAGGACGGGGGGCAGCGGCTGGCCGCCGGTGGTCAGGCCCAGGTCCGCGAGCGTGGCGGAAATCTGTTCCTGGAGGACGGCTTCGGCTAGTGGGGCCAGCTGGCGCTGGCGGGCGTACAGGCGGGTGAGTCCGGCCCGCAGGTTGAGAGAGGCCGCAGCGGGATTGTGAACCTGGGGGTCGGTGTACATCAAATTGAGCCGGTTCTCGCTGGAGAGGATGTACTCCATCAGGTGCAGGTAATCCACCACGATCTGGTGGCGGGCGGTTTCGGAGAAATAAAATGGAGTATC
>JAPLGV010000290.1:0-19861 GCA_026389975.1 Chloroflexota bacterium | reverse complement strand
GAGTATCCAGCGCGGCTTGGTTCAGCTTGACGCTGAGAGCCTCCAGCGTCCAGGACACGTAATCGAACTCGACCGAACGGGTGTAACGGCGGGCGGTTTCGGACGGATTGGTGGAGATCAGCAAGCTGCTGCCCCCCAGGAGGCCGGCAAAGAAGATAGCGTAGAGGCTGATTTCAATCCCGCGCAGGAGGCGGATGTACCAGGGCATGCTGGGATTATAACATTTGCATCCCCTCCGTCTCTTTGGGACACATCCCATTTTGTTTTATTCCATTTTGTCCAGACTCTGCTTTAAGCGCAGCACGCCTTGTTCCAGTTCGTCCGGCGGGATGAAAAACTGCGAACTCTGCAAAGGCGTTTCCAAATTACCCCGCTCTGACGCGCTGGGCTTCCAGCACGTTGGGAAGATTTTCGATGCGGGCCAACATGCGGCTCAATTGGGCGATATCCCGGACTTCAATCACAAGGCGCAGGTCCGCCAGGTTTTTGCTGATGCCCACCTGCACATCCACGATATTTACACTTTCGCTGTTGAGCAGGGTGGTGATATCGCCCATCAGCCCCTGCCGGTCGTAGGCGCGGATGCGGATAGGCACCGGGTAGGTACGTACATTTTCACCCCACGAAACCTTGACCAGCCGCTCGCGATCCTTGATACGCAATATGTTGGGACAATCCTGGCGGTGTATAGTGGCTCCATGTCCTCGGGTGATATAACCGATGATCTCATCGCCGGGGGTCGGATTGCAGCACTTCGCCATGGCGGTCAGCAGGCCTTTCAGTCCGAGTACAGTGACGGCCTCGGTGGATACTGCATCTCTGGATGCCGGAACGACGACCAGGATATCGTCACTCTCTTTAGCCTCCAGGAGCTTGTTGACCACCCGTCCGAGGGTCAGATCCCCGCAACCGAGGGCATCGTAGAGTTCGTCAGGAGTGCGTCCATAATTCTGGGCAAGGGCTTTCAGGCCATCCTCATCCAATTCGGCCAGGCCGAGACGCTGGATTTCGTGCTCCAGCATTTCCCTGCCCTGAGTGATGTTTTGCTCGCGGTTCTGCTTCTTGAACCAGGCCTTGATCTTAGACCGGGCGCGCTGGGTACGCACCAGACCCAGGTTTTGGTTGAGCCAGTCGCGGCTGGGGCCGCCCTGTTTGGCGGTCAGGATTTCGACCTGCTCGCCGGTTTTGAGCGTGTAGTCCAGCGGGACGAGTTTATTATTAACCTTGGTACCACGGCAGCGGTCGCCGACGGTGGTGTGAACGTGGTAGGCAAAATCAATCGGCGTGGAACCGGCTGGCAGGTCAATGATGTCGCCGTGCGGGGTGAAGACATAGACGCGGTCTTTGAAGACATCCGTCTTCATGCTGTCCACGAATTCATGGGCGTCGTCCACATCCTGCTTCCACTCCATCACCCGCCGCAGCCAGTTGATGCGCTCGTCGTACTTGCCCCGTTCACCGCCTTCCTTATACCGCCAATGAGCGGCGATGCCAATCTCGGCGTTCTCGTTCATCTCGTGCGTGCGGATCTGGACCTCCACCGGTTTGCCATCGTCGTAGATGATGACTGTGTGCAGTGATTGATAGAAGTTGTCCTTGGGGGCGGCGATGTAATCGTCGAATTCGCCGGGGATGGGCCGCCAGTGGGTGTGGATCAGGCCCAGTACGGCGTAACAGGCCGCCACGTCCGGGACGATGAGCCGGATGCCGCGCACATCGCGGACCAGGTCGAACGACTTGCCTTTCTCGATCATCTTATGATAGATGGAGTAGATATGTTTTGACCGGCCCGAAATCTCGACCTTGATCCCAGAAGCGGCCAGTAGTTTGGAAATGGCTTTGGAAATGTGCAGGATCTCTGTTTCGCGTGTCTCGCGGCGCTCAGCCAGTTGCTCGGCGATTTCCTTGTATTTCTGTGGGTTGGTATAGCGGAAGCCCAGATCTTCGAGTTCCCACTTGATCTGCCAGATGCCCAGCCGGTTGGCGAGTGGGGCAAAAATATCGAGTGTTTCCTGGGCGATGCGGCGGCGCTTGGCCTCCGGGAACGCGCCCAGGGTGCGCATGTTGTGCAGACGGTCGGCCAGTTTAATGAGCACGACGCGCACGTCACTGTCCATGGCCAGGAAAGTTTTCCGGAGGGTCTCGGCGGCAAGGTCGCGCTTGCGGTTGCGTTTGGCCGCTTCATCCTTGACCTGAAGACTGGCCTCGTCCAATTTGCGGAGAGCCTCCTCCTGGTGCTCGCCGCGCGAGACACGCGGCAGCTGGGTCAGTTTGGTCACACCCTGAACGAGATTGGCCACCCCCTCGCCGAAATCGCTGCGCAAATCTTCATACTTGATTGAAGTATCTTCGACCGTATCATGCAGCAGCCCCGCCGCGATGATATCGGCGGGCATTATATACTCGGCCAGGATGGCGGCAACTGCCAGGCAATGATAAACATACGGCTCGCCGGAAGCGCGTTTCTGACCGGCGTGGGCCTTTTCTGCCAGCCGGTAGGCGCGCTGGATTAACTCCCGGTCGGCGAGTGTATAATAATCAGGGAGTTGGCTCAGGAGTTCTTTCAGGCTGAGCGGAGAGGACGTTTTCATTTGCTCTCTATTTTACTTCAACCGGCCTGAACCATGGCCGGCCTTGACCGCGTCCACCAAGGCTGGGAGCTCAAGGGGCAGTTCGAGCAGCTGGTGAGACAGGTTAGCGGTGAGTAGAGTTTTGCTTTTCATCGCGAAGGATTTTAGGAAATACCGAGGAAGTTTTCATTTTCGTGTAAAATCTGATGTAAGTATAGCATGGTCGCCCGACACAGGATGATATCTATGCCGATTGTAAATAACGTTACGCGCTTGCTGGACTCGAAGAAAATTCCTTACAAAGCCTTTGAACTCCCTGCCGAAAAACTCGGCGCGGACGAGACCGCCCGGCTGCTCGGCGTGGACCCGGAACTGGTCTATAAAACCATTGTCGTTACCCGCCCGAAAGGCAAACCCATTCTGGCGGTCATCCCCGGTCCCCACCGCGTGGACCTGAAACTGCTGGCCGCCGCGCTGGGTGAGAAAAAGGTCGGCCTGCCAACCGAGCGTGAGGCCGAAGAGTTGACCGGCTTGCAGGCGGGAGGCATCTCACCGCTGGCGCTGGTGAACAAAGGCTTCCAAGTGGTGATCGCCTCGGATGCACGGAGCCGGTCTCACGTTCACGTGAGCGGCGGGCAGCGCGGACTGAATATCCGGCTATCGGTTGAGTCCCTGGCAGAATTAACGCGTGCCCGGTTTGCTGTAATCAGTATCGGCGACTCTGAGAACTCCTAGGGAATCTCTGTTGCGGTCTGCTGGTTTTGTTCTATAATATACAAAATGTGGTTCTCTGGAAATCACCATGATGAGTAAGTAAATAGGGGGTGTTGGAAGGGCTTCGCTCGTCCAATACCTCCATAAATTTCCTTCTCTCGCGTGAATACCCAAAGACCCCAAAACGCGATTTGGGAGCAGATGATGAGCGAAACGATCACAAACGATCCGATCATAATTGCCAGCGATGTGCAGAAGTGGTACGGTCATTTCCAGGCTCTGAAGGGCGTCAACATGGAAGTAAAAAAGGGGGAGGTAATCGTCATTTTCGGCCCGTCAGGGTCGGGGAAGTCCACTTTCATTCGCTGTATTAACCACCTGGAAGATCACCAGAAGGGACAAATCATTGTAGATGGGATAGAACTGACCAAGGACATGCACAATATCGAGAAGATCCGCATGGAAACGGGCATGGTCTTCCAGCAATTCAACCTATTCCCGCACTTGAACGTGATGCAGAACATTACGCTGGCGCCGATCCAGGTGCGCAAATGGTCGAAAGAAAAAGCTGAATCCAAGGCGAAAGAATTACTTGAGCGTGTCGGCATCCCGGAGCAGGCTGATAAGTTTCCCGGGCAACTCTCCGGCGGCCAGCAGCAGCGTGTGGCGATCGCGCGTGCCCTGTCAATGGAGCCGAAGATCATGCTCTTCGACGAGCCGACTTCTGCGCTCGACCCGGAAATGATCAAGGAAGTACTGGATGTGATGATCGGACTGGCGAAATCCGGCATGACCATGCTGGTGGTGACACATGAAATGGGCTTCGCCAAGGCCGTGGCCGACCGGATGTATTTCTTTGACCAGGGTTTGATTGTCGAGACCGGTTCGCCGAAAGAGATATTCACGAATCCCCAGGAAGATCGGACGAAACTGTTCTTGTCGCAGATTTTGGAAAAATAATCGTGGTTTAAAGAAACTGTAGAGCCGGAGAAAAACCTCCGGCTCTTACCTTTTTTTACGGTATAGAAAGGAAACGCCAAACGTCCTTGATTACTGCTTCTCGCAAAATTACGTGAACTTTGAACGATCAAAATACAGGGATTTACAGCAATTTGGGTTCACATCTTTGCGCAGTACCCTGTAGTTCCCGTCTATCCCTTGACTACCGCCAGCGGACGCAGGCGCGCTACTTTGCGCGCAATCCCAGCCGCAACGACCGTCTCGACCACCGCGTCCACATCCTTATACGCGGACGGGGCTTCCTCGGCCAGTCCGGACATGCTCCCGGCGCGGACCTTGATGCCGCGGCCTTCCAGTTCGCGGCGCAAATCGTCGCCGCGGATGTCGTGCTTGGCTTTGGCGCGGCTCATCGTCCGCCCGGCACCGTGACAACTTGAACCCCAGGAGCGCAGCATGGATGTTTCCGTCCCGGCCAATACCCACGAGGCTGTGCCCATCGAACCGGGGACGAGCACCGGTTGTCCGGTTTGCTGGTATTCGGGCGGCAGGCCGGGCGTGCCCGGACCGAAAGCGCGTGTCGCGCCTTTGCGGTGAACACAAACTTTGACGCGTTTTCCATCCACCGCGTGTGTCTCGACCTTGCCCATATTGTGGCAGATGTCGTAAACCTGGGTCAACTGCCAGTTTTTCAGCTTGCCTGCGAAAGTCTCCTCAAAGGCGCGCCGGGCGGAATAGGACAGCAGCTGCCGGTTGACAAAAGCGAAGTTGGCGGCCGCGCGCATCGCGCCGAGATAAGCCTGTCCTTCCGGGCTGTCCATCGGCGCACAGACCAGTTCCCGGTCAGGCAGGTCAATGCCATATTTGCGCACCGCAGACTGGAAATCCTGCACGTAATCGGTACAGACCTGGTGGCCCAGTCCGCGCGAGCCGCAGTGGATCTGGACAGCCAGACAGCCTGCGTGCAGTCCGAAAACGGCGGCAGCCTTCGGGTCCAGAACCGCTTCGACCACGTCCACTTCGACGAAATGGTTTCCGGCTCCCACCGCGCCTATCTGTGTGCGGCCGCGCGCCTTGGCGCGTTCGCTGACCTTGGCCGGGTCCGCTCCTTCCAGGCAACCGTTCTCTTCGGTGCGGGCTATGTCATTTTCATTGGCATAACCGTTCTTGAGCGCCCAGCGCGAACCTGAACGCATCAGGCGTTCCAGTTCCGGTACGTTGACGTGCACCACGCCTTTCACGCCCACGCCGCTGGGACAGTACTGGTTCAGCAGGGTGGCGAGGCTGTCGAGGTGGGGCAGGGCGGCTTCCAGTTCAATGGAAGAGGCCAGCAGGCGTACGCCGCAGTTGATATCGTAGCCGATGGCGCCTGGAGAGATGACACCGCCTGGAAATTCCGTCGCGGCCACGCCGCCAATGGGGAAACCGTAACCCTGGTGCATGTCGGGCATGACCACCACCGCGCCGACCAGTCCCGGGAGGGTGGCGGCGTTCACGGCCTGTTCCAGCGATTTGTCCCCGGCGATTTGTTCGAGCAGTTTGTGCGTGGAGAATATACGCACTGGGCCGCGCATGTCGCCGCGGAATGATTGCGGGATTTCCCATTCGTAGTCGGTGATTCTGGTTAGATTATGGATGCTTATCATGGTTCCTCCGGAAAGGAGAACAGAGAACAGAGAGCGGAGAGCGGAGAACAGTGACTACTCTCTAATCTCTGCTCTCTCCTCTCTACACATCGAACACAATCTCTATCTCGTATCCTCGCGCTGTCTGTTGGATCTGAAGATTATGGTAAGTTACGGCCTTGATGGCCTTATCCAATGACAGAATGGGAGCGCCGCGCAGAGTAGCAGACAGATGGCATGGCTGGCCGTCTTCAAGGTTGAGGCTCAGATCGAAGTGGTCGAATGCCAGACGGTCCTGTTCGGCGTAATAAACGAGTTCTGAGAGGAAGGAAACCAGCAGGCTTTCAGCATCCGGGGCGGAGGCGGTAAATGTGCGCCTGACCCGCGGCTTTTCGGCCAACTTGAACCCTGTGAGGGCATTCATCCCTCTGGCGGTCTCCACGAACAGGTGGTCCAGATCCGCGGCCCAGACGCGCAGCGACCAATCCGCAGTGTGGAAAAGTTCTTCAAACGGCATGACTGAATTGTAATCGTTTTTAGGGGAGCAGCGTGTCTTTGTCGGCCCGTTTGAAATGGGCCCGGTACGCGGCTGTTTCTGCCAGCAGGGCCTGGACTTCCACCCACAGCCGCGCCGCACCACCCAGGTCGTTGATGGTCTTGCCGGGGGCCACCCAGAGTTGATCGTCTTCTTGGTGCACCAGGGCAATGTTCCCACGCGATATCAGCCAGTTCAACCCTTGCTCAACCGTAATCCGGCGCTGCGCGGTCGCAGCCGCCAGTTCGGCGTAGGTCACTTTGCCTGCGCGGTGTGTAATGGCATATTTCAGGAGACCGGTCAGGCGCGCTATGAACGCATCGGTGACTTCCAGAAAAGGATGGGCACCAACCAGGGTAACGATGTGCGGTTTGACAGTATCCAGGGCCACTTGCAGTTCCTCGGGCGAAGGCGGGATGGTCCAAATGACAAGGTTGTCGGCGCGCTCCAGTTCGTTCCGGTCTTTCCCACCAACCTCTTTTCTCGCCTCTGCCTCCGCCCAGACCAGCGATGACGGTTGATTATGGAAGTTCGGCAGCAGCGTGAGCGGGTCTTTGACGTTTCGGTAGTCAACGATTTCCTGTTTTTTACTTTTTATTTCGACCGGCGGCGTCTCGATAACCCGGAAATCCACGAACTCCATTTGTACCTGGCGGTTGCCGCGCCAATCTGAGGCACGCACGGTGTAGGCCAGGTCAAATTTTCCTTCGGGGAGAGTCTCTCCTGCGCCGCTCCACCATAGTACCGTCTGAGAGTTACCGGCCTCGTCGGCCACGGCCAGTTTCAGGTGCTCTTTGTTCCGTCCGATCGTCGTGGTGGATTGCATGGTCAGGCCGCGCGTGGCCAGGGTCAGTTTTTCGTTGCCGGGACCGAAGGGAGCCAGACTTTCGAGCGCGGCGGCCAGGTCGAGAGTGACTCCGGTCAGGTCGAGCCAGGCGTCAATCCTGAGTTTCGGTTCTTCGTGTGCGGCCTCGCCGAGCATCTTCCCCACGGTCCTGGACAGCCTTCGATAGAATTCAGGCAGTTTCCCTTGTTCCAGCGCGAGACCGGCGGCCATTGGGTGTCCGCCGAAATTGAGCAGCAGGTCTTTCTGGGCGGCGATGGCGGCAGTGATGTTGAGTCCTTCCACCGAGCGAGCGGAGCCGCGCGCCGGTTCGTTGGCTGGTGTGGAGAACAGGATGGCGGGCTTGCGATAGCGTTCGACCAGCCGGCTGGCAACAATGCCGACCACCCCGCCGGGCCAGGCCGGGTGCCCGAGCACGAGCACGGGATTTGCCAGTAGGGACGGGTCGGCGCGCAGTTGGGCTTCGGCGGCCTGCGTCACCTGGTTGCAAAGGAGTTGGCGCTGGGCGTTATAGTTCTCCAGTTGTGTGGCCAGCAGACGGGCGCGACCGGGGTCGGTGGTGGTCAGCAGTTCCACGGCCGGGTTGGCGTCACCGAGACGGCCCAGGGCGTTGAGACGCGGTCCCAGCATGAAGCCGATGTGCTCCTCAGTTAGATTCGCCGGGACGAGTTCGGCCATTTCCAGCATGACTTGCAGGCCGAGGCGTTGGGTGCTGCGCAGGGCGGCCAGTCCCTTTTGCACCAGGTAACGGGCGTCGCCCTTAAGGATGGCAAGATCTGCCACCAAACCCAATGCCACCAAATCGAGCAGGGCAGCCGGGGAACAGGGCTCGGATGGGAAGCGGGCGATGAGTTCTTCAGCCAGTTTATAAGCCACACCTACCCCGGCGAGAGTTGCCAGCGCATGTTCCGGCGGCAGCAATTTAGGATTGACAACTGCGAAAGCTTGCGGCAGGCTCTCCGGGAGATCATGGTGGTCGGTGATGACCATGTCCACGCGGCGCGTACGGGCGTATTCTCCCGCCGCGTGGGCTGTGATGCCGGTATCGCAGGTCAGGATGAGTTTCGCACCCTGGTCAATGATTTCTTTCAGGTGTGGGAGGTTGACACCGTGGCTCTCGCGCCCGCGCACCGGGATGTGGTAGGTGACATCCGCACCCAGGGCATGCAAGGTCTGGACGAGCACGGTTGTGGAGGTTTGCCCATCCACGTCAAAATCACCCCAGACACAGATGGACGCGCGGGAACGGATGGCGCGCTCGACCCGCTCTGCGGCGGCGGTCAGCCCGGGCAGGTCAGCGGCCGGGGCGGGGGAATATGCCTCCGGATCCAGAAAGGCGCGGGCGGCCTCCGGCGTGCTCATCCCGCGGCGGACGAGGGTCTGCGCGACGAGCGGGTGCAAGTCGGGCAGCGGGGCGGGTGAGCGAAGGGGAGTCGGTTCTATCCAGCGCATTGTGTTCTAGAACTCAATTTCGGCGATTTGCTCGAAATTAATGTCGGTGCCGGTCAGTTCGGTTTCCCGTGCTGGAACCGGGACTACCTCGTCGGCCATTTCATCCATCGTCCCCGCCTTCCCGCCGCGGTTGCAGTACGAACGGTAGGGACAGTAGGCGCATTTCTTTTCATCTTCAGTCAGCGGGAAATGACGATGGTTGCCGATTTCGTTGATGAGACCAGTCAGGGCATCCCAGTTGCGTGTGTGCTGGGCGGCGTTGTAGGGGAAGTGCGCCGGTTCGGACGGGTAATCGGCGTACCAGTAAATCATCTCGATTTGTTCGGGGGGGAAGGGATTCCCACCGTTCAAGGTTGCGCCAGCCTGGACGAGCATTGCCCGGTAGACGCGCGTTTGCAGCCGGGCAGCCATCCATTCATCACGCGGGCGCTTGTGGGTGGTTTTCCAGTCGTAAATGAAAGCTCTCTCTCCCGGTTTGATGGCAATCAGATCGTATTTTGCCAGCAGCCGGTAGGTCCCGACCGGTGCAGCGAGAGTCAGTTCTGTGCGCTGCGCGTAGCCAGATAGTTCAAATTTGGTACCCAGATAATTTTCCCACCAACGCGACAAGTTGGGTGTATTTGCCAGCCGGGCCAGTTTCTGGGCGGGCAGACCGATCAGGTGCTGCTGTACCAGGCGGTGGAAAAGTTGACCTTCCTGCTGACGGCGTTCGTTTTCCAGGACCGGTTCCGTCTCAACGGCGGGCCACTGCAACTGTTCGATATAGCGCAATTGGAAACGGCGCGGGCAGTCGCTGTAATCTTGCAGCGATGACTGGGAGAAGGCAAAACCGGAAGGCAAGGAAAGGGAGACCATGCCCCTATTTTACATGTTCTTGGGTGGTTTTACTACTCCTTGCATAAATTTCTGAACTGAAGCAACCAAAAAACAGGGAAAAAACGACAATTTAGGTTCAAATATTTACGCAGTACCCTGAAGTTGTACAACAGTAGACACTAATAATGGGACGGGTTCAAATTCTTACCACAGAGATCACAGAGAAAACGTAAAGATATTCTTTGTGCTCTCCCCCGCACCTGCATCCGGGGCAGGTGAGTGTACTCTGTGGCGATGCTTTTGCTGCTCCATTCCCGAGAAGATGACAATTGTCACTAGACTCTCTAATTTTCAAAATGATATACTCTTACTGGTCAGACCACTTACCAGTTAGAGTTCCCATAGTAGCGACTTCAGTCGCTTAGACGGCTAAAGCCGTTACTACGGAACTCCAGGAGCAATTATGGATTGGCAACCCGTTCAAAAACCCGCTGAAATGGCTGAGAGCCGCCTGCTCGAGGCCATCCTTTCCGGGTATTTCCCCATCAACAGCAACCTTCCCGGCGAACGTGAACTTGCCTCACAGATCGGCGTGACCCGCCCAACCCTGCGAGAAGCCCTCCAGCGTCTCGCCCGGGATGGCTGGCTGGACATCCAGCACGGCAAGCCCACCCGCGTGCGCGACTACTGGCGGGAGGGCAGCCTGGCGGTCCTGTCGGCGCTGGCGCGGTCGCCCGCCCACCAATCACCGGACTTCATTGTCCACCTACTCGACCTGCGGATGTTGATCGCCCCGGCCTATGCCCGCCAGGCCGTCCAGGCCGCACCGGGGGAAATCATCGCCCTGCTGGAGAAATACGCGGACCTGGAAGATACCCCGTCTGCCTTCGCCCGCGCCGATTGGGACCTGCACTCGCTGCTGGCCCGGCACGCCGCCAACCCGGTCTTCCAACTCCTGCTGAACGGCTTCCAGAGCCTGTACCTGCTGGTCGGCGACCACTATTTTGCTTCCCCCGAATGCCGCCAGCACTCGCGCGGCTTCTACCAATCCTTGCTCGAATGCGCGTGCCGCGGCGCGGACTGCGATGCCGAGTCCCTCACCCGGCATGTCATGGAAGAGAGCCTGGCGCTGGCGAAGAAAATGCAGAAGGAGAACTTATGAAACGCTGGAATGGATGGGGCAATGTCAACACCGATTACCCGGTACCGGTTTCTGCCCAGGCCTATCTTGCCAATCTCTTTGGCTCCCTGGACCCGCAACCGGACGCGGATTACAAAACCGTTCTTAAGTCTTTGCCCACTTCCCGTCTCCCCGCCCACCCGCTGGTGGACAGTTCTGCCGAGGCGCGCTTGACCCATGCCCGCGGCCAGTCCCTACCCGACTGGGTGGCGCTGCGCTCCGGACGCATCCCGGTCTTCCCAGACGGGGTGGCCTATCCGCAGACCGAGGAGGATGTACGGACGCTGATTGTGTATGCCCAAAAAGCCGGAGCGAAGGTCATCCCCTATGGCGGCGGGACGAGTGTGGCCGGTCATATCAACCCACTGAAGTCTGACACGCCGGTGCTGACGCTTTCGCTGGAGCGCATGACCCGCCTACTCGATCTGGACGAGTTCGGGCGCACGGCAACCTTCGAGGCCGGAGTCACCGGCCCGGAACTGGAACAGGTCTTGCAGGTACGAGGGTACACGCTAGGACATTACCCGCAATCGCACGAATATTCCACCCTCGGCGGCTGGATCGCCACCCGCTCATCGGGGCAGCAATCCTACAAGTACGGGCGTATCGAGCAGTTGTTCGCCGGGGGGCGCATGGAAACCCCGCGCGGGCAGATTGAACTGCCCCATTTCCCGGCTTCGGCTGCCGGGCCGGATATTAAGGAGATGATACTCGGGTCGGAAGGACGCATGGGAGTCATTACGCAGGCTAAAGTCAAGGTACGCCGCCTACCCGAGGCAGAGGAATTCTACGGAGTCTTCTTCCCATCCTGGGAGCAGGGTGCGGAGGCGGTCCGCCAGATTGCCCAGGAGGAAATCCAGGTCTCGATGCTGAGCTGAGGCTCTCAAACCCGCAGGAGACCGAGACCACGCTGATTCTCTCTGGCAAGTCGTGGGTCGGCGCGGCGGACAAGGGCCTGCGGTTGATCGGCTACGGCGGGAAGCGCTGCCTGCTGGTCTTCGGCGTGACCGGCTCAGCGATCCAAGTCCGGCGGACGCGGGCGCAGGCCTCATCCATCTTCCGCAGGCACGGCGGCCTGTTCGTCGGGACGTTGGTGGGGCATACCTGGGAGAAGAGCCGCTTTTACTCGCCCTACCTGCGCAACACGCTCTGGGAACAGGGTGTGGCGATTGACACACTCGAGACGGCCATCCCCTGGCCGAATGTAATGGCGGCTTCGACGGCCATCCCGGCCTCGATTGTGGAGGCGGCGCGCAAGTCCGGCGAGGAAGTCCTGGCGTTTGCGCACCTCTCCCATGTTTACCGCGACGGGGCCAGCATCTACACCACCTTCCTCTTCCGTCGCCCGGCCGACCCGGATGGGCTACTGGCGCTCTGGGCGGGCATGAAGCGCTCCGCCAGTCTGACCATTCAGCAGCACGGCGGAACGATCACCCACCAGCACGGCGTCGGCACAGACCACGCCCCATACCTGCCCGCTGAGAAGGGTGCGCTGGGCATGGACGCGCTACGCGCTGTCTGCAAGTCATTTGACCCGGATGAGTTGATGAATCCGGGGAAATTGTTTTAGACGATGGACCATGGTCTACCGTCCATCGTCCGTGGTCCTTTTTTCGAGGAGTGCAATCATGGATTGGATAAAAGGTTGGCGCGACCGGGCCTGGTCGGAACTAAATCAGGAATGGGACGTAGTCATCATCGGCGGTGGCATCACCGGCGCGGGGATTCTGCGACAGTGTGTGCATGCCGGGCTGAAGGTGGTGCTGGTTGAAGCAGACGATTTCGCCTCGGGCACATCCTCGCGTTCGTCGAAACTCGTCCACGGCGGAATGCGCTATCTAAAAAATGCCCAGGTCCGGGTCACGCTTGAATCCGTGAGCGAGCGTGAGTACCTGTTGAAACAGGGCCGCGGACTGGTCAACCGGCTCGGTTTCCTCTACACCTGCCTGCCTGGTGACCACATGCCTGGCTGGGTTTTCGGTGCCGGGCTGGTTGTCTACGACCTGATGGCGCGCCAATGGAGTCATCGTTCCTATGATGCCGACGATATGCGCGAACTTTGCCCAGCGCTGACCGTCCCCGGCCTGCGCGGCGGCTTCCGTTACTTCGACGCCCAGACCGACGACGCCCGGCTTGTCCTGCGTCTCTTGCGCGAGTCGGTATCGGGTGGGGCGCTGGCGCTCAACTACGCACGCGTCGAGTCCCTGCTCAAGACAAATGCCGGACAGGTGTGCGGCGTAGTCCTTTGCGATACTTCCGGCGAGTCAGACCGGCAGGTCGAAGTTAAAGGCCGGGTGGTGATCAACGCCACCGGGGCCTGGGCGGATAAGTTGCGCAGGTATGTGGGGAAAGCGCCGCGCCTGCGCCCGCTGCGCGGCAGTCATCTGGTTTTCCCATTCAGCCGCCTGCCGCTGACGCGCGCCGTCAGTTTCCTGCACCCGCAGGATGGGCGTCCGGTCTTCGCCCTGCCGTGGGAAGGGGCGGTTGTCTTTGGTACCACCGACGTGGATCAGGGTCCGGACCTTGTCACCGACCCGGCCATCAGCACCGCCGAGGCCGAGTACCTGCTGGATGGCCTCAAGTTCGTCTTCCCGCAACTGGAACTAACCTTTGCTGATGTGACCGCCACCTATTCCGGGTTCCGCCCGGTGGTGGACACCGGCAAAGCCAACCCGTCCAAGGAATCGCGCGAGCATGTGCTCTGGGACGAGAACGGCCTGCTGACCGTCAGCGGCGGCAAACTGACCACCTTCCGTATCATGGCGCGTGACGCCCTGAAAGCCGTCCGAAGACATCTCGGGCGCATCCCCTTCAACCCGGATATCCCCGTACTGGACGCTATTCCACCGGAGGCTGAGGCGGCCTGCGCGGCCTCGAAATTCTCCCCGACGCAGTGCCTGCGTCTGCTGGCGCGCTACGGACCCGAATCCGCGGCGCTGTTCGCCGCCTCCGGCGCAGACCTCCAGCCTGTTGATGGAACCATCTATCTGTGGGCCGAACTCCGTCAGGCGGCGCGCGCTGAGGCTGTCGTCCACCTCGATGATTTGCTCCTGCGCCGCGTCCGGCTGGGACTGCTTGTCCCGCACGGCGGTCTCGACCAGATGAGCCGCATCCGCTCTATCGTCCAGCCGGAACTTGCCTGGGACGATGCCCGCTGGCAGGTGGAAGAAAAATCGTATGCGGAGTTGTGGAACCGCGCCTATCGGCTATAATTCTCTAAACACAAAGGACACCACGGTCACATTAGTTTTCCTTAATGCTCTTTTGTGTCCTTCGTGTAAAGGAGTCTATAATGCCCGAAAACCTGCTCGCGATCGACAATGGCACACAATCCGTGCGTGCCCTCGTGTTTGACCCGCGCGGGAATTTGCTGTACAAGTCCCGGGTCCCGCTTGAACCGTATTACTCCACCGCCCCCGGCCTGGCTGAGCAGGACCCCGAAGTCTTCTGGAAGGCCGTCTGCGAAGCCTGTCAAAATTTGTGGGCGCAGGGTGTGGATAAGTCGTCCATCGCCGCCGTCAGCCTGACGACCCAACGCAGCACGCTCATCAACGTGGACAAAGATGGCAAGCCTCTGCGCCCGGCTATCCACTGGCTCGACCAGCGCCGCACCGAGGGCGTCAAACCGCTTGGCGGGTTGTGGGGGGCGGCTTTCAAAGCCGCGGGCGCCTCCGAGACGGTGGCCTACCTCCAGGCGGAGGCCGAATCCAATTGGCTCCAGAAACACCAGCCCGAAATCTGGAAGGCCACGCACAAGTATCTGTTCCTCTCCGGCTACCTGACCTATCGACTGGTCGGCAAGTTTGTGGACTCGGTCGGCTGTCAGGTCGGGTATATCCCGTTCGATTACAAGAAGCAGGATTGGGAAGCCTCCTGGGGCTGGAAGTGGCAGGCGGTTCCGATGGACAAAACGCTCCTGCCAGACCTCGTGCCGGTCGCGTCCAAATTAGGTGAGATCACTCCCGGGGCATCTGCCGCCACCGGTCTCCCGGCGGGACTGACGCTCATCGCTGCCGCCGCTGACAAGGCCACCGAAGTGCTCGGCGCAGGTTGCCTGGAACCGCACATCGGCTGTCTCAGTTACGGGACGACGGCCACCATCAACACCACCCACAAAAAATACATCGAAGTCATTCCTCTCATTCCCCCGTACCCGGCGGCTGTTCCGGGACAGTATAGTTTTGAGATCCAGATTTACCGCGGCTACTGGATGGTGACCTGGTTCAAGCAGGAGTTCGGGCTGCGCGAGCAGGGACTGGCCGAGGCGCAGGGCGTCGAACCCGAAGCCCTGTTCGACGAGCTGGTGCGCACCGTCCCGCCCGGCTCGGATGGTCTGGTGCTCCAGCCGTACTGGTCACCGGGGCTGGTCTTCCCCGGCCCGGAAGCGCGCGGTGCGATGATCGGCTTCAGCGACGTGACCACCCGTGCCCACGTCTACCGCGCCATCCTGGAAGGGCTGGCCTATGCCCTGCGCGAAGGTGCCGAGCGCACCGCCAAGCGTTCCGGTGTGCCGATTACCGAGTTACGCGTGGCGGGCGGCGGCAGCCAGTCCGAGGCGGCCATGCAGATAACGGCGGACGTGTTCGGGCTGCCGGCCTCACGTCCGCATGTGTACGAGGCTTCGGGTCTCGGCGCGGCGATGGACGCGGCGGTGGGTATCGGAATCCACCCCGACTTTCCGGCTGCCATCCGGGCGATGACGCGTGTGCGTGATACCTTCGAGCCGGATGCGAAAATCCATGAGCGCTATGATGAGTTGTATCATGGCGTGTACAAGCAAATGTATAAACGGCTCCAGCCGTTGTATCAGGCGATGAGGAGGAAGAAGTGACCCGTTCTCTGCACGAAATCGAGGAGACCGATAAAAAGTATTAAGGTAGAGAATTCAGAGAGAAATGCTTTAATGAATGACACGAAAGGCATCTAAATAAGCCTGCAAATCATCCCATACCTGTATGGACTGACCCGTTGCAGGAACATATTGCACCTCAACAATGTAGTAACGTTCTGAACTTTCTGCAAACAACGCCCATCTCTGCAAAGTCAAGTCAGCCTGCTGACCATCCACACGTACCCCATTTAATTCCCAGGATACTTGCTCAAAGACATACTGGCTGTCAGGGTTGGCAATAATTTCATTAACACCACCCTGATGCAGACCTCCCCAGGCCAGCGCCAGCCCATAGAGGGTTAAATCCGGCCCTGCGACTGCTTTGGAAAGCGCCAGCGTCGTAATCTGACTGTAAAACGCAAGCGTATCATTTTTTAACAAGGTAATGTCTACTGGAATACCATTCTCGGTGGACCCTTCTATATACTGTACTATAACCGGTTCTGTGTAGCGGAGCTGGCGAACCGGCTGGTCATTCCATGTATCCTTTATCCACGTGTAGAAGAGGATCAGAGGAGACAGGTTCGTGCCCTCTTCCAGGAACAGATCCAGGTACGTCATTTGTCCGCCATCACTCCAGCCTGTTCTGGGCTGGGCCAAGACAAATCCTAAATCCTGGAACACCAGGTACTTTAATGGATCGAGAGTTGCGGCTTCAGATGAACTGATCGTGATCTGGTGTGTGTCTACTGTCAAGGGTTGGTCACTTTGAGGGGCCGCGATGGCAATCTGCTGGGCTTCCCTCTCGATTTTATAAAAAGTGGTAATACCGCCGATCAGTGCCCCGGATATGCCCCCGCATACTGTCAGGAACGCACCAACCAGCCCGATGATCGCCGCCTGCCTAGAGGATTTCTGCCGCTTTTTTTCACTATCCATCTAATCCACTCCTCACCTTTATTACTGGATCACACGGAATTGGTCTATATACAATTGCAAATCGTCCCAAACTTGAAGGGGCTGGCCACTTTGGGGTGTGTACCTGATCTCAACCGTATAAAATGCGGTGTCTGCTTCGGCAAACAGGAGCCAGTTATCAATTGTCATCGTCGCCGGTTCCCCACCCACACGAATACCTTCGTAAGTGCTCGATAGTTGGACAATGGCAAAATGACTATCCACCTGCGCAATGACTCGGTTGACCCGCCCTGCTGAATAGCGCGTCATCAATAAAATCATATCAGGCAGCGTGTGGATTCCTAATGCCTGCACCTCACTCTTCTCAAATACATTAAGGATCATCTGGCTGTAATAAGGTAATTTCAGCGTGTGGATTCCTAATGCCTGCACCTCACTCTTCTCAAATACATTAAGGATCATCTGGCTGTAATAAGGTAATTTCCAGGGAGGAGGTCCATAGAGCATTTCATTCAATTTAAGCAATTCTTCGGGGATGAGATGGCCGTTGACCGTTGTCTGGCGATCTGATTCGATCTCGATCGGTTCTCCATAACGGATGCGAAAAACGGGCTGGTCGCAGACAACCAGGCAGGTGACGTTATCCTCGGCCAACTGGTCCTGGACGGTCATTTCTTCCATGTCATCCCATCCGGGGAGAGGCCGGTGTAGTACAAAAGCCTGATCCAGATTTACGTAATAGGTAGCGGGATCCAGGGCAGCCGCTTTCTGACGGGTGATAAAGATGGAGCCCGTATCAACGCTCAACGTTTCTCCTCCCCCTGATGCGGGGAGAGCAACCTGCTGATTCTGCCGTTGGACCTGGAAGACTGTAACCGCACTAGTCACGAGCGCACCGCTAATCCCCCCGCAGGCTGCCAAAATCGTGCCGACCAGACCGATCAGGGCAGTTGTAAGTCCTATGGATTTATGCTCTTCTGCCATACACACCTCCAACCATATCTAATCAGGGAACAATACCATATAATCGCAAAGATTGTCAATCTGACACGTTCTCCCGCCACCCCTGCAAGGCGACAAATGGCATTGCCGGGGTCTGATCCCCCTGCCGCCCGGTATTCCACGTCAGCACCAGTTCCTTTTTCGCGCGGGTGATGCCCACGTACAACAGCCGCAGGCGCTCGCGCACATAGTCCAGCCGGGCGGACTGGGTGGCCGCGCCCTCGGTGTAGAACTCATACTCGCCGGTCGAAAGGGCAGCTTCCAGTTGTGCCAGCGTCTCGGCCTCCAGGTTCAGGCTATCGCGCACGAACCATCGCTCCGAGATGTAGCGTTCGTTGGGCTGTCCGGACGGGAAATCGTAGCTGTTGACCGACATCAGGTAGACCCGGTCCCACTCCAGGCCCTTGGCCTTGTGCATGGTCGTCACAACCACCTTGCCGGCGTGGTGCGACGGGTCGAAGCCCGAGTCGTCTTCGCTGAAGCCCAGGAAGCGCCGTTCGTTACGGGCGATCAGGCTGAGTTCGCCGGTCAGTTCGGGCAGGCGCCAGTCGCGGTGATCGTTGCTGACCTGACGCAGCACCAGCGCCAACTTGTGTGCCAGCGCCAGGTCGTTGGGGGCGGTGAACAGATCCTGTGACAGGGTAAGGATCATCTGGTCAATCGGGAGCACGGTCGTCCCCTGCCAACGGCGGACGAGGCCCCGGAATTCTTCCAGCTCCGCGATTGCCTCGGCGGAGGCGCCTTCGGACCCCAAACCTGCCAGCCAATCCCGGCCCGTTCTCGGGCTGACGAAGGTCTCCACCTCGGCACATTTACTCAGCAATTGAGCGACCTGACGCTGGAAGTCGTCGTTGGCCTCTTCCTCTTCCTCGCGCCGCCAGGCCAGGTAAGCCTTTGCCAGCCGAGCGGCGGACTGCGGGTCAGCCAGCGCGCTGGCGATTTCGCCCAGCCGTCCGGCCGCGAGGCGTGTGGATGAAGTACTGCCGAGCAATTCCACGAAGTCAATATTGCGTCGCTTGAGCGCCTGGATGACCTCCACGCCGCGCTGGTTACGGGGCACCAGCACTGCCACGGTCGAGTCCATGTGCTCCGGCAGCCATCGGTCAATGGACTTGACCACCGCCTCCACTTCCTCTTCCGGCGTGTATTTCTTACCGATGAGTTTAACCCCTTGCGGGTCGTCGGGCGGATTCGGTTGCGGGTCGCCCTCGGGCGCGGGCTGGATGTACGGGACGGTCAGCGCATCCCGCACGGCCGGTTCGGGATGTTCGCCGTTCACCCACTTGATGAGTTGGTTCGCCAGGGCAATGATGGACGGCTGGCAGCGGCCCGAGGCGGGCAGTTCCTTGTACTGGTCGGCTTCGGCGTGGATGAAATCAAGCAGGTGCTGTGGGGAGGCGGTGGTGAAGGTCTCGAAGATGGCCTGGTTGGGGTCGCCGACGCGCACCCAGTTTCCGCTTTCTCCGGCAAGAAGCCGCAGGATTTGTTCCTGCAACTGGCTGGAATCCTGGGCCTCATCTTCTAGGATGTACGGCCAGCGATAGCGCAAGCGCTCCAGGAACTCAGCGTCGTTCTCCAGCAGGTCAATTGCCAGGCGGATCAGGTCGTCGAAATCCACTGCGCCGCGATAGGCAAGGGCGCGCTGGTAATCGGTGTAAATCGCCAGTCCCATCCCGGCTAAAGGTAACGGAGCGGGGGCCAGGTCCAGCAAGTGGCGCAATTTCTCCGGGGTCAGGCGGTTATCCTTGGCGGAACGGATGAAAGCCAGGGCGATGCCGGTCACCAGATCCGGCAACTGCTGGCGGCGCACCCAATCGCGCTTGCTGTCTTCAATGTCCGCCAGGAGATAATCGTCCAGTTCGCTGGGATGGGCCTGCAGCCAGGCGTTGGTAGCTTCCTTGCGGATGAAATCGGCCTCGCGCTCATCAAGGATGGCAAAGCGCTCCTCCAGCCCGACCGCGGCGGGTTTCTCACGCACGATATCGTGCGCCAGCCCATGCAGGGTGCGGACGCGGTAGCCGAAGGGCATCGGCAGTTCGAGGAATTCTTTGATGCGACTGGCGAAGTGCAGGGTGCGGACGCGGTAGCCGAAGGGCATCGGCAGTTCGAGGAATTCTTTGATGCGGCTGGCGAAGTTATCCACCGCCGAGTTGACCAGGGTGACGAGCAGCACTTCCTGCTCGTCAGCGATCCTGCCGGAGCGGATAAGTTGGGCAGCCAGGGCGGAGAGGGTGAAGGTCTTGCCCGAACCCGGCACGGCGGAAATGCCCATTTTGCCGCCGGTGTAGCGGAGGATTTGGGATTGAGCGGGGCGAGGGGTGAAAGGAAGTGTCATGTGTTGATGTGTCAGGCGTCTAGTTAATGTGAAAATTATTCTGTAAAATTAAAATATGACATGTCGCCTTGCATCCATTTTT
>JAPLGV010000281.1 GCA_026389975.1 Chloroflexota bacterium | reverse complement strand
GGGGTTTTTCTCTTGACAATCCAGCTAGTCGGTATATACTTGCGTCTATAGCATATATGTTCTATAATAAGGGCATGGATGCGATTGTCCGCCTGAAGGCGCTCAGCGAACAGATGTCTTTCGAGCCGGCCGAGGAACGTAACCCGATTGGCACACCTTACCTGGATAAAACCAAGAACTGCCCGGATGCGGTTTTTGTCCATCCGGCGATACTCCCCAACGGCCAAAAAATCAAACTTCTCAAAACCCTGCTCACATCGGCTTGCGAACGGGACTGCTATTACTGTCCCTTTCGTGCCGGGCGGGATTTCCGGCGTGCTACTTTCCAGCCGGAAGAGTTTGCCCGTCTGTTTGTAATGTTGACCCAGAAAGGCATTGCCGAAGGAATTTTTCTCAGTTCGGGTGTCACAGGAGGTGGCATCCGAACGCAGGATAAGCTGCTCGATACCGCCGAAATTTTGCGCCAAAAACTGGGCTTCCGTGGTTACATCCATCTCAAGGTGATGCCCGGCGCTGAACGCGCCCAGGTGGAACGGGCCATGCAACTGGCTGATCGTGTGTCGGTTAATCTGGAAGCGCCCAACACCGAACGCTTGGCCCGCCTGGCTCCCCACAAACAATTCATTGAAGAATTACTCCAACCGTTAAAGTGGATGGACGAAATCCGCAGGACTCAACCGGCTTATCGAGGCTGGCAGGGACGCTGGCCTTCGTCTGTGACCCAGTTTGTAGCCGGAGGCGCAGGCGAATCGGACCTTGAACTGTTGTCTGCTACGCAATATCTTTATCGCCATCTTGGCCTGAAGCGCACTTATTATTCGCGTTTCAACCCTATTCCTGATACTCCATTGGAAAACCAGGCTCCCACCCCTCCCATCCGCGAGCATCGCTTGTACCAGGCTTCGTTTTTGTTGCGCGATTACGGGTTCGAGCTGGAGGAACTGCCCTTCGAAGCGGACGGGAAGCTCCCACTTCAGAGCGACCCGAAACTGGCCTGGGCACAGCAGAATTTGGCTGAGCAGCCGATAGAGATTAACAGCGCCGGCCGTCATATGTTGATGCGCGTCCCCGGAATCGGGTCAAAAGGCGTGGAAGTCATCCTGAAAGTACGCCGGCAGGGGAAAATCCGAGATATAACTATGCTCAAAAAAATGGGGATGCTGGCTGAAAAGGCCGCACCTTTCCTGCTGTTCGACGGGCGGCGGGCGGCCTACCAGCCTTCACTGTTTTAGTTTTCCAGGAACTTACAGAGGGGATAAACCGTCTTTCCCATTGACTACGCCTGTTTAATAAATTAAACTATCTGTAATAAGAAGGAGAGACCCGATGAAGAAATCACTTATTGCTGTTGTTTTGCTAGCACTACTGGCTGCAGCATGCAACCTGCCCGGCAATGGTGGTACTTCGACCCAGGAATCGCCGAACGCGGTCTTTACCCAGGCCGCTCAGACAGTTGCGGCCGAGTTGACAAGAGTGGCCTTACTCGCCTCGCCAACCTCAAATGTTCCTGTTGTACCTACATCCACATTTACTCCCAACCCAACCGATACTCCCACTCCAACCAATTCTACGGTCTATACTCCGACTAATTCTACGGTCTATACTCCGACCAATATGTCCATCCCCTGCAACCTGGCAACCTTCAATCCGGCCACCATTGATTTTACCGTCCCGGATAACACGCTGATGGCTCCCAACCAGGTTTTTTCGAAAACCTGGCGCATCCGCAACGCGGGTACCTGTTCCTGGAATTCCAGTTACCTGCTCCTCTTCGACCACGGTGATGGGATGGGCATCACTTCCGGCTACACCCAGCCGTTGACCGGCATAGTCAACCCGGGCCAGGAGGTAGACTTGACTGTCAACTTGAAAGCGCCAGCCGCCAGCGGTACTTACACCGGCTACTGGCGCCTGCGTGACCCGGGCGGGGTGGTCTTTGGCATCACTCCCGCGGGCGGCACTTTCGTTGTGATCATCAAGGTGACTGCCCCACCAACCACCATTACCCTGAATCCCTTGGCAGTCGAAAGCGGAACAATAAGTTCGGATGAGGGACCCTGGCCGGACTTTACAGCCGGCGAGTCGGACGCAGATATTACCCGCACGTGCGAGGCTTTCTTAAGTTACGATATTACAGGCATCCCGGCCAATGCCACCATCACAGAAGTTAAGTTTGACTTCAAAGACTACACAACAACTGGCAATCCGTTTGGGCTGGGTGTCTTGAATGCGTATGCTACAAATTATGGTCCCACGCTCGAGCCTGGCGACTTCGTTGCCGGTTTTCCTCCTGGGAACATCGCTGATTGGGGCTCAGCCGGAGCCCTCAACATCATCGAAGCCTCCCCCGAACTCAAGACTAACCTGCAATCTAAACTGGGTACACCCCGTCTCCAGTTGCGCCTGCAATTCGCGGAGTCGAACGGTGACGCCGTCAAGGATAGGATTACATTTACAAATCCACGCCTGATCGTAATGTACACCACACCATAATGGATTTGAACTAAAAGAACAGCCCCGGTGCCAATCACCGGGGCTGCGTTAGCGTTTCTTCAATTCCTCCCATGCCCCCACCCACGGCTTTCCGAGGCGATTCCCGGCCGGGACGGTAATCTTGTTCAGCTTTTGGGCAGTCAGCGCAGCCACCTCGGCTACCGTACCCCAATCGTCAGTCTGCACAGCACGCCGCATTTTTTCTGCTAAGTGCCCGGCCCAGGCCCAGTCCATGCGGAACCTGTCGGCTTTGACCCAGTAATCGCGTTTTTCCCAGGCGGCCACCGAGACGTCTATCGTCCCGGCAACGATGGCGAGCGCCAGGGCAATGAACGCGGCCAAATCGCGGGTTTCGACTCCGGGTTCGGTTTGCTGCGCCAGTCCACGTACTGCCAACACGATAGCTTTGGTGAGACGGGTCCGTTCTTTTCCAGCGCTATCGGGGTTGATGATGCGGCTCAATGCATTCTCCATAAGAAAAAATGAATGCGACGATTATACTGCAAAGGGCGCAATACTTTACCGCGCATGACGGCACTGCCCCCTTTTCTCCTGTAAGCAAAAGATTAACAGCAACACCCCTTTTATTGACGCACACCCCCCTTACGCTTATAATCTTTGCAGTTCCGGGGAAGTGGCGGAATTGGCAGACGCGCAAGACTTAGGATTTTGTGCCGCAAGGCGTACGGGTTCAAGTCCCGTCTTCCCCACACTTCACCATGAAAAAACATGAAGAAAAGAAGGATGAGGCATTGAAAATCGAAACCCAACCCCGTGATGACCATCAGGTCACCTTGACCGTTGAACTGGAAACCGAGCAGATGGAAGGTGCCAAGCACCGTGCCGCCCGGAAGATTTCTGAACGCAAATCCATCCCCGGTTTCCGTCCCGGTAAGGCTCCATACGAAGTGGTCCTGCGCAGTTTTGGTGAAAGCGTTATTTCCGAAGAGGCCGTGGATTTGCTCTTGGATGAGGTATATCCTAAGGCTTTGGAAGAGGCCAAGCTAGAACCAGCCGCGGCAGGATCGCTGGAAAAAGTCGAAGACCTGGACAAGAAGCCCAAGTTTACCTTTACCGTCCCGCTTGCCCCGACCGCAGACCTGGGCGATTACCGCTCAATCCGTTTGCCCTACGATTGGAAAGAACCCGGCGAAGATAAGGCCAAAGAAGCCATTGATGAACTCCGCCGCATGTACGCCAAGACCGAATCGGTCAGCCGCCCCATCGAGACGGGCGACTTCGTGATGATTGACCTGAAAGGCGTCAAGGCAAAAGCTGACGATGGTGAAGCCCCGGCCATTGACCGGCCCGGGCTGCCCGTTTTTGTCCGTGACGGCGAGAAAGATGACGAGTTCCCATTCAAGGGATTCTCGAAAGAACTGGTCGGTCTGAGTGGGGAGGAGAGCAAGTCGTTCAGCCACAAGTACAAGAAAGATTATAAAGACGAAAACCTGCAAGGTCAAACAGTAAAATTTGACGTGAAAGTTAAGATGGTGCGTGGCAGTATCCTGCCAGACCTGAACGACGATTTTGCCAAACAAGTCGGTCCCTTTGAGAATTTGCAAGCCCTGCGTGAGGCGGTCAAGGCAAACCTGGCAACCCAGTCCAAAGCCGAATACGATGACGATTATTTCGCCAAGTTGATGGAGAAAATCAAAGAGAAGGCAGCCATTAAATATCCTCCGCAGGTGATTGATCATGAACTGGAACACGTAATGGAAGATTTGAAGTCCCGCCTGGCGGAGCAAGGCTTGGATATGGCGGCTTATCTCAAATCTCGTGAGATGGACGAAGAAAAGTTCGTCGCCGAGGAAGCCAGGCCGATTGCAGTGAAGCGGCTGGAACGCTCGCTCATTATGGACGAGCTTGCCAAGATTGAAAAGATCGAAGTCGGCCGGGAAATGCTCCAGTCTTCGTTCGAGCATACCTGGGGTGAATATCAGGGCGATGCCGGTTTCCAAAAGTCCATGCGCGGCAAATCCCAACCGCCCAAGCAGTTGATGAACGCTGTGGCGATGGAATCCGCCAACCGGGCCTACGTCCAGCAGACCTTGAACCGGCTTAAGGATATCGCTACCGGTCAAGCTCCAGAACTTCCAATGGAAGAAGAAACGAAAAAAACAGCTGCCAAGAAATCTTCCAAAGCGGCCTCGCCGAAGAGTAATAAAACTGCTGGCGCAAAAGCGGCTGGCCAGAAAAAGGCTGCTTCGACAGCCACCTCGTCCAAGGTCAAGAAGCCAGCTGAAGGTTCAAAAAAGCTTGCTGCTGCAACCTCTTTCCCGAGAGGAAAGAAAACAGCCCCCAAAAAATAAGCCCGTTTTTTTGTTTGCAGAAATGGAGTGAAAATGGATCCAGATTTCAAGAACGTTATTCCAATGGTGATTGAGTCTTCTGGCCGCGGTGAGCGGGCCTACGATATCTACTCCCTGCTCCTCAAAGAGCGCATTATCTTTGTCGGCACAGCCATTGACGACCAAGTGGCAAATGTCATCGTGGCGCAGTTGCTGTTCCTCAGCCGGGAAGACTCGGAAAGGGAAATCCAGATGTACATCAACTCGCCTGGCGGGGTGATTTATTCTGGACTGGCCATTTATGACACGATGCAGATGATTTCCAACCCGATCAGCACCGTGGCCGTTGGTGTGACCGCCTCCTTCGGGACCGTGCTCCTGACCGCCGGTTCGAAAGGCCGCCGCTACGCCCTGCCGAATGCCACCATCCACATGCACCAGCCGCTGGGCGGCGCACAAGGTCAGGCCACTGATATCGAGATTCAGACCAAGCAAATCCTGCGCCTGCGCAACCTGTTGAATGACATTATGTCTAAGCATACCGGCAAACCGGTGGATGTTATCAAGCAGGATACCGAACGCGATTTCTACCTGGACGCCAAGCAAGCCGTTGAATACGGACTGGTTGATCAGGTGCTCGAGATCCCTGCCAAGAAATAACACCTGTTGGGGCAATGCAAATTGCCCCAAACGTTATTTATCGGCCGGATGGGACCCGTCCGGCCTTTTCTGTCAGGAGGAAAACATGCTTTACCCATCCACGTTCTCAATCGTCGCCTGCGACCTGGACCAGAAAACCTGGGGCGTGGCGGTCGCCTCCAAGTTTCCGGCGGTTGGGGCGGTGGTGCCCTGGGCGCAGGCCGGAGCCGGCGCGGTGGCGACGCAATCGTTTGCCAATACCTCCTTCGGGCCACGCGGACTGGAGATGCTTGCGGGCGGCCTTACCGCCGAGGAGACGCTATCCAGGCTGCTGGCCGACGACCCCGAGCGGGAACACCGCCAGGTGGGAGTCGTGGACGGGTGCGGTGGATCGGCCACGTTCACCGGCAAGGACTGCTTTGCCTGGGCGGGCGGTGTGACCGGGTCCGGTTACGCCATCCAGGGAAATATCCTGGCAGGCGACCAGGTCGTCCCGGCCATGCAAAAGGCTTTCCTCGAAACAAAAGGGGAACTGCCGGAACGGCTCCACGTAGCCCTGTTGACCGGCGACCGGGCTGGCGGGGACCGGCGCGGCCGCCAGAGTGCGGCCCTCTATGTGGTCAAACCGCAGGGCGGCTACGGCGGCTATCTCGACCGGTGGATGGATTACCGGGTTGACGACCATACCGACCCCGTCCCGCGCCTGGGGGACCTGCTGAAACTGCACCACCTGTATTTCGGCAAAAGCCCGCAGTCCGAGCGCTTGGCGCCGAACGGCGAGGCACGCACCTGTTTGCAGGAGATCATCGCCCGGGCCGGTTACTACACCGGTCCGGCGCATGGACAATTGGATGAAGCCACGCGCTCCGCCTTGAATGCCTTCATCGGCAACGAGAACTTTGAGGAGCGCTGCGACACCCAGGCGGGCTGGATGGACCAACCCGTGTTCGATTACATTGTGAAGAAATTTGGGAAATAGGATGCCTGGTCTCCTGCCTGTCCACATCAAATCCCTCATCCTCGACATGGACGGCGTCCTGTGGAAAGCGGACGCGCCGATTGGCGACCTGCCCGCCATCTTCGCCTGCCTCCGAGAACGCGGCCTGAAAGTGGCCTTTGCCACTAACAACGGGACACGCACGCCGGATCAATACGTTGACCGATTGGCCGGGTT
>JAPLGV010000393.1 GCA_026389975.1 Chloroflexota bacterium | reverse complement strand
CCGGCCCGGAAGCGAGTTCCCATATCTCTGACAAAAGAGTCCGCCATCATTATAGCGGACTCTTGCCATTGTTGCTAATCTTTTTTCTGGATTTCTTTGAGTGTTTGTAAATCCCGCTTCAGGTTATGCCAGCGGATGAATAAACTGACGATATAAAGTGTAAGCACGGTGAGGATCACCGCGTACCCTGCAAGCATGTATTTTATCGAGGTGGCATATTCAATCATGGCCTAATCCTTTACTGCAATTCTTCAAGTTTGAGTTGTTCAACCTGTTGAGCAAGCTGGCCCAGGCGGATGCGGTGCCAAAACAGGTTGACGAAGATGACCGAGAAGGTAAACAGGGCGAAGAACATGGTGGCGAGCATTTTTGATGTCATATCGAAACTACCCTGCGAGGCGGCGGAATTCGTCCCGATGACTACCGGATGGATGGTGCGGAAAAGTCGGATGGACATGAAGGTGATCGGGATACTGATCGCACCGACGAGCGTGTAGACTGCGCTGAAACGGGCGCGCCGGTCGGGGTCGTCAATGCCCTGGCGGAGCAGGAGGTAGGAGATATAAACCATCTCGAGGATGGCAGCAGTGGTCAGGCGCGGCTCCCAGGTCCAGTAAGCGCCCCAGGAGGGACGTGCCCAGATAGAGCCTGCGGCGATGGCAATGAGAAAGAAGACCAGGCTTATTTCCACAGCGGCCAGTTCGATGATATCCCATTTCTGGTCATGCTTGATCAGGTAGACCACCCCGGCGACAGCAGCGGCGATGAAGCCAAGCATCCCAACCCAGGCATTGGCGATGTGGAAATAGAAAATTTTCTGTACGTAGTTCATGGTCGCTTCCAGCGGTGCGTATAGAAAGACCATGCCGAGAGCGGCCAGGAAGAGCAAAACAGAGATAACGTTGAGCACTTTTAAAATAATCGGTTGAGGTTTCATATGTTCTCCAATAGAGTGGAACAAGGGGAGCGCTTTCTATTCTTCGACCACGTAATCGAATACCATGTAAGCGACCGCGGTAAAAATCACATCATAAACGATAAGCAGGTTGATGTAAGGCATGACCTCTGTCAGTGCCAGACCTTGCAGGAAACCGCTGCTGGCTTTGACTGCCGCGATCAGAATGGGGATAACGACCGGGAATAGCAGGATGGGCAGCAACACATCCCGGGTGCGGGTCTGGACTGCCATGCTGGACAGCAAAGTCCCGACGGCAACATATCCAACCGAACCGAGCAAGATTACGACAATCAACCCGGGGTTGAACAGGTTGGTGTTGTACAGCACACTGTAGACCGGCAGGACAACCACTTCGACGATAAGCATAAAAGCCAGGTTGCTGAGCGTCTTGCCAAAATAGATTGCCGAGCGGTCCACCGGAGCGAGCAGGAGACCGTCAAGGCAGCCGCGGTCTTTTTCGACCGCCATCGAGCGGTTCAGGCCCAGTGTCCCGGCGAAGGCGAAAGTGGCCCACAAAATTCCCGGCGTGGCCACCCTACGCGTCAACGGATCCAGTTCGAGGGCGAAATTGAAGATCAAGATAACCAGCAGGGCAAAAACTAGCATGGCTGAGAGAAGTTCGCGCGAGCGCAGTTCGGCAGCCAGGTCTTTCCAGACAATTGCACCGATGGCGTTCAGAAAGCCCGACGATCGACGATGGACGATGGACGACGGTCTGTGGTCTGTGGTCTGTGGTCTGTCCATATCAGCCTGCCAGCGCCTGACGGTAAAAGTCGAGCAGCTGGCCGAGGCGGAGATAACCCCGCGTGAAAGCACATCGAAGCGCGACGCCAGGTCCTCGACCCGTGCCAGATCGTGCGAGGTCATGACCACGGTCCGGCCCTGTCCCGCCACCTCGCGCAGGAGACGGTCGAGCATATCGCAGGCATCCTGGTCAAGGCCGGTATGCGGTTCGTCGAATAGGAGCACTTCCGGGTCATGCAGGATGGCGCGCCCGATGGCGAGACGCTGCTGCATGCCACGCGAGAAAGTCCGCACCAGGTCGCGGCGGCGGGAGGTGAGTCCCACCAGTTCCAGAATCTCGTTAATCCGCTGACTCAGTTCCAACACACCGTACATCCTCCCATAGAAACGCAGGTTCTCCTCAGCGGTCAGGTCGCCATACAGCAGCGGCAGGTGCGAGACCACGCCCAGATTGCGGCGGACGGCGGAGGCCTGGATTGGGAGGCGGTAACCTGCTACGCAGACTTCACCCAGCGTAGGCCGCGAGAGCGAGGCCAGGATGCGCAGGAAGGTGGTCTTGCCGGATCCGTTCGGACCGAGCAGGGCCACGAATTCCCCTTCCGGCACCTCGAAATTCAGGCCGCGCAGGACGGTTTTCAAGCCAAAGCGTTTGACGAGCTTTTTGACAGCAATCATGCGGTTAAATCCAGACTATTTGCGGGTTCATCCGTGTTTCCAAGCGAAACATGGATGAACCTCGCAATGGATATTAAGCCAGGTTCTTGAGCCGGTCTTTCAATTCGTCCCGGCGCTTCTCGTAGGCTTCTTTTGAAATGTCGCCAGCTTTATATTGATCATCGAGGGCGATAATGGCATCCATGATGTTTTCGCGATCGTCCCCGAGGGCATCTTCATCGCCTTCTTTATCAGCACCTTCGAATTCCTCTTCCAGCTTTCTGAGTTTGCGGTCGCGCAAGAAGAGAAAGACGCCCAGGCCGATCAGTATCAAGCCCAAAGCGCCCACTCCAATCATTAACCAAGTGCGCTGGTCGAGCACGAAACCGGCCGCGTCCCCAGGCATGCCGGAGATCGTCAAAGTCAGAGTGCTTCCGGATGCCAGACTGCTGGCTTGATAGAGGTGATAGGTTGTATCCGTGGAAGCTTGCGTACCGCCATCGGTCAATTGGTCACTGCGGACTTTGACACCCTCTGGCACGATGATGGTTGCAGAAGAAACTGGCAGGCTGAACGGCTGGGTAAATACCAGGCGGCTGGTATAAGGCAGCGTGAATGTGGTAATAATCCCATATTGCATATTTGCGCCTGGCAATAAAGCAAAGCCATTCGCAGCGGTCAGTAACGGAGAACTGCTCTGGGCTAATTGATAATTTACACTTTCGGCGCCTTCGGGGATCTGAATGAACGGCACACTGGTCCCGTCGCTGGAAACGACGACGCTTTTCCCGCCAGGATTACTGATCACATATAGCGCCATTATCTGCACCTGCCCGGCGGTTGAAAAGTCGAATTGCAGGTGGGACTGGGTGATGGTGAGAACATTCAGGTCGTCTGTCGTATCGTAAACAGTTATCGGCATATCAAATAGGAAGAGAGTCCCATCGAATTGCACGGGGACAGACTCATATGTTACGCTGCTGTATTCCACAGTGACCCAGTAGGCCGTCGTCGTATCTGCAGGGATGTTGGTAAACTCGTATTTTCCATCAGGCAGGATGCGTGTCGTCAGGGTCTGCGCTATTTGTCCGGCCGTGGTGTTGTACACCAGCAGGGTCGCAATTGTGCCATCGGGGATGGAAGCGCCGGAAGCAAGAGTCACCGTGCCGTCAATTACCACCACATCGGCCTGAGCGGTGGGGCTGACCTCCGCCGAGGGAGTGGTCGAATCTGTTGCGGCGGGAGTGGATTCAGCGGCCGTGGCGACCGATTCAGAGGTCGGTGTGGGCGTCGCCGCGGATGGAGGTGCAGGCGTCTGGGTGGCCGGGACGATAGTCGGGACGGAGGTTGGAGAAGAGTAGCTGGCCGGCGGGGTGATATCTTCGGCCAGCGAACAGGCGGCGAGGGCCAGGGAGAGTAAAAAAACGAGAATAGTCAAGCGGAATTTCATGAAGGATCCTTTTCAATTATGTGATAGCCATCCAAAAACGTCCCTATATAGGTGGTAGAACGAATTTCAGAAGACTTTATAGAATTATTTCAATGTACTGCCACAGGATGGGCAGGAAACATCCGATTGCAGAGCAGGCTGACCGCACTTGGGACAAAAGCCGGCAGTCTTATCTTTCCGGCCGTTGCGACGTTTGGCAAGCAGGTCTTCCAGATCGTCATCAGAAAGCGGGGCAGTGGGTTTGGGCGCGCTGCCGGGGCGCGGTACTTTTCCGCCGGTCTGCCCAGCAGTGTCGGGGGTGAGGGTATCCAACTGGCGCAGCACTTCTGCACCTTTTTGGAGTAATTCTGCGCGCTGAGCGGGGTAATCTTCCGCCGGGATTTTACCGAGAGTCTGGTCAAAATCCAGTTCCTGCAATGCGGTCAACAGGCGTTCGCGCTCTGCCAGCAGGAACGAAAGTTCGTGGCTGTTCTCTGCAGCACGGACGCGCCGCCGTTCAAAAAACGGACGGGTCACAAAGAGTACGATGAATGCGAGTACGATCAGAAGGAGGAAAATTGCAGCCGGTTCCATAATATTATCTCCCCACCAGTAACGGATCGATGATAGCCTGGATTTCTGCCACGGATTGGAACGGTCCAATTTGGATGAAACGCAGAATACCCTGCTGGTCAATGATGTAAGTTTCCGGCACACCCAGGTTGCGGTTGAAAATTTGCGAGATGCGCGCCCCCATGTCGGGGCCATTGGGGTAACTCAGGTTGAATTCCGTCATATATTCACGTGCTTCCGGCTCGGTATCCACGTAATCCACGCCCAGAAAAATCACCTGGCCCGTCTCTTCGTAGGAGCGCCAGGCAGTTTCCAAATCTGCGGCTTCGGTTCTGCATGGCTGGCACCAGGACGCCCAGAAATTTATCACCACCACTTTGCCGCTCAGGTCGGAGAGTTTGACTTCCGAAACGCGGTTGTATTCGTAGCCGCTGAACAAAGTCAGCGTGAAATCGGGCACTGATAAGCCGACACCTAGAATTGGATTCTTGGCCTTCAACAGCCCGGCAGCCAGCAGACCGAGCAGACCCAGTAAGCCAATCCAGACGAGTATCTGAGCCCAGAGCGGGACGCCGCGTTTCGGTGCAGGAGCAGTGTTCGGTTCTTGCGACATTATGCCAGTCTCCTATTTGCGTTTCTTGAGTTCTTCTTCGAGGCGGGCAACGTATTCATCATCCGCAGCGGACTCGGACCCTTTGGCAGGCTCAGGTCCCGACCCGGGCGAAGACGAATGGTCTGCTCCCGTAAACGGTTCATTCGCCAGCCGTTTCCAGGTCTGGAACGCCCGGAAGAGCAGGTAGACCCCGGCTAAAAATGCCACTGGCGGGACGATGTACACCAGCCAGTAAATCCCCGTGCGCGGCGGCTCGGACAGGACGCGGGCTCCATAATAATCCACAAAATACTGCTTGATGTCTGCTTCCGATTTCCCTTCGGCCAG
>JAPLGV010000459.1 GCA_026389975.1 Chloroflexota bacterium | reverse complement strand
GCCCAGCGCCAGGCGCGGCCGGACGACCTGCTCGACGAACTGGGCGCGCGCCGCCTGGTAGAGCAGCGTCTCGGTGCGCGGGTGCATCTCGGTGTTCTTCAGGCTGTGGAGAACCTCACGGACTTGCTCACCGATGGACGTTCCGCCGGGTTCACGCGTGGGGAAAACGGTGTAGCCCTCCTTCTCGCGCAGATATTCCACGAGAGCGGGGACGTGGGAGGTCTTTCCGGAGCCTTCGGGGCCTTCGAGAGTAATAAACATAGGTAATCAGGGACCAGGCATCCAGGAATCAGGAAAACCCGATTCCTGATTACCTGATTGCCTACTCCCTAAAAATCCTCACATGCCTTCTGGGTTCTTTCCCATACGAATGCGAAACCAGCTCCGCATCCCGCGCCAATTCGTGTTGGAGGCGCCGCTCAGTGGATGGGCTGGGCGGCAGGTCCACCCAGCGCTCGCCGTTCAGGACGGCGGCAATGGCGGCCTGCGCTTGCAGCTTGACAGCCTCCATCTCGCCCGCCGCGGGAACCACTTCAGACAGATTAAACAAATCACTCAGGAACTGCTCCATCTGGCTGACCGTGTTTGCCCGCAGCACAAATATTGGCACGCCGCGCTGCTCGGCCTGCATCACCGCCTGCTGGCGGTCACGGTAGTAGGAGCGCAGCGTCACCAGCACATCCGCCTCGCCGGCGTCCTTTACGAAAAGCGCCGGGACGCCCATGCGTTTGGCCAACTGAATCAACCGGTCGCGCGCTACGCCAAACGGGTAGACACGCACTGACTGGAGCGGGGTGCGGCGGGATTCAACCGCGGGACTGGACCCACTCACCGGCACGGCGGAAAGGCTGACGGCGTCGGATGGATTCGGGCGGATTGAATTCCGGCGCGGGCCGGTGGTATTCCCGTTCTCGATGCGGAATTCCGAATTAGGTTTGGACTTCGGATTGGGTTTGGCTTTCTCAATGTGGATCTTGCCCTCGGCGTTACGGCTGCGGATCTCCGCCGGGAGCGGATAGCCGCGCAGGAGCGAATCAACCGAGGCTGCGATGTCCATGTGGATGGCGAAATGGTCACGCTGCTGGATCTCGACCAGCACGTCGAAGGTCGGCGGGGAGCGTCGTTCGAGCACCGTTTTCTGGGTGCCGCGCCGGCGCGCCTCTTCGTCGGAAAGCGTAACGGCTTCGATACCGCCAATCAGGTCGGAAAGGGTCGGGTTGAGCAGCAGGTTGTCAATGGTCCGGCCATGGGCCGTGCCGATGAGCTGGACGCCGCGCTCGGCGATGGTGCGGGCCGCGGCAGCTTCCAGTTCGCGCCCGATTTCGTCAATTACGATGACTTCCGGGTTGTGGTTTTCCACCGCCTCGATCATCACCTCGTGCTGGAGCATGGGTTCGCGCACCTGCATGCGGCGGGCCTTACCAACTGCCGGATGCGGCACGTCGCCGTCGCCGCCGATTTCGTTGGAGGTGTCCACGACGATGACGCGCTTCGATTCTGCCAATATACGGGCGGCCTCGCGCAGGAGCGTGGTCTTGCCCACACCCGGGGCGCCCAGGATGAGCAGGCTCTTGCCCGACTCGACGATGTCCTGGATGATGTCCACCGTACCGTAGACCGCGCGCCCAACCCGGCAGGTAAGACCGACGATATGCCCACGCCGGTTGCGCAGGCAGGAAATGCGGTGCAGGGTGCGCTCGAGACCGGCGCGGTTGTCCGCGTCGAACTCGCCGATGCGCTCGACCACATGGTCAAGTTCGGCGCGGGTGATTTCCTTGTTGATCAAAACCGTCTCGCCCTGGACGTAGCGCGCCGTGGGAACTCGCCCCAGGTCGAGGATGATCTCGAGCAGATTATCGTAGTCGTTGGCTTTATGCACGGCTTCGACGATATTGCCGGGCAGGATGCCAAGCAGGGCGTCGAGGTCGTCGGTGATTTTGAGTTGACCCATATTATCTTTAGTTCACTTTTCTAATTGAGTGTCCTCGCCAGTCGCAACCCGCGCAACCGGCGCGACAGGCTTGGCCAGCACTTTGTCCATGGCAGATACTTTTTCTTCGGCCTTCTGTAATTTCGCCAGACGCCTGACCATCACGGCCTGTCGCGGCCCGGCTTCGGCCCCCAGATCTTCGAGCACGGTTTCGAGCCAGGCTTGGTAGGAGCGCACGCAGACGTAAACCTGGCGGCTGTCCCAGCCGGACAGCCCGGCCAGACGTTCGGGTCCGCACCCGGAATCGGGCGGGACGAGCGGCTGGATCCATACTCCTGCGGGTCCGCTGTTGACCGCAACATAGGCCAGTAGATTCCCCTCCGGGCGGCACACCAGACCTGAAGCCTTTTTCGGCAAAGCATCCATCGGTTGGATCAATGCCGGGATAATCTGTCCGTGCAGCGCTTGGACGGCAGGCCAGTCGGTCTCTTCGGCCTCGCGCCAGGAACTTTCTTCATCGGGCTTTTCCAGTTTGGGCAGTTTCCAAACGCGCTGCCAGGCAACCATGGCAAAACCTGCCTGTCGCAATGACCGAAAGACCGGAGAATTCTCATCCACTTCGGCCAGCAGGTGGAACGCGCCCCATTCCCCGGCTTGCGTCGTCAGGTGATCCAGGAGAGACAGGGTTAAACCGTTGATGTTCTCCGTCGGGGCGAGGAAGGTCAGCCGGGCGGAGGTTTCATCTCCTTTCAAAATAACCTGTCCCATCAGCGAGTCACCGTTTTCAGACGCGACGGCGGTGTAAATATAGCGACGCGGATTCAAATACGAGAGCATGGCCATCGCGCCGAGCGGGTTGCCGTGCGTCAAGATGCGGGCGCTATCTAACGAGAGTACATTGCGACGATAGCGCGGCAGGAGAGGCAGATCCAGGAGGTCGAGTGAGCGGACAGTCATTTCGCTAATGATAGAAAATACTGGTGAAAGCGTGTATCCTGTGTCAGTTCCGGATGGAACGAGGTTGCCAACAGTTTTCCTTGCCGGGCGGCCACGATCCGTCCATCTGGCAGAGTGGACATAACTCTTGCGTCACCCTGCACCGACTCGATGATCGGGGCGCGGATGAAGATGGCGTGGTAGGGGCTGCCTTCGACCAGTTCGGGGATGACGAGGTCGGCTTCGAACGAGTCCACCTGGCGGCCAAAGGCGTTGCGCTCGACGGTGATGTCCATGATGCCAAGCAGGGGCTGGCTGCGACGGGCGTCTTTCGAGAGGAAGATAGCTCCGGCGCAGGTGCCCCAAATGGTGTGAGTTTTGCCAAACTCGCGCAGCGGCTCCAGCAAGCCAAAATCCACGGAAAGTTTGCCGATGGTAGTGGATTCGCCGCCAGGTATGATGAGGCCGTCCAGCCCGTCGAGATGATACGGCAGGCGCACTTCGGCGGTCTCAACGCCGAGGCGTTTGAGTATGAGGATGTGTTCGGCGAAATCGCCCTGGATGGCTAAAACACCTATTTTCATGGATGATTTCCAGAATAGGGTATCACCATCCTCTGCCCGCAATCTTCTCGCCTTCTGGCATCTGGGACACGTTGATTCCCACCATCGGCTCACCGAGGTTCTTGCTGACTTCTGCAAGGATGGACGCATCGGTATAGTGCGTCACAGCCTTAACGATAGCCGACGCTCGCTTGGCCGGGTCACCGGATTTGAAGATACCCGATCCAACGAACACACCATCCACACCCAGTTGCATCATCAGGGCTGCGTCGGCAGGAGTGGCCACACCGCCCGCCGCGAAATTGACCACCGGCATGCGGCCCAGTTCTTTGGTCTCTTTGACCAGTTCGTAGGGCGCACCGATTGTCTTGGCGTAGGCCATCAATTCCTCGTCAGCCATGGTTGTCAGGCGGCGGATTTCGCCCAGCACGGCGCGGGCATGACGGACAGCCTCGACCACGTCACCGGTCCCGGCTTCGCCTTTGGTGCGGATCATGGCCGCGCCCTCACCGACCCGTCGCAGGGCCTCACCCAGGTTGCGGCAGCCGCATATGAATGGGACCTTGAAGTTGTGCTTCAGGATATGGTTCTCCTCGTCCGCCGGGGTCAAAACTTCGGACTCGTCAATGTAGTCCACGCCGATCGCTTCGAGAATCTGTGCTTCCACGAAATGACCGATACGGCACTTGGCCATGACCGGGATGGTGACCGTGTCCATGATTTTGAGAATCAGGTCAGGGTCCGACATGCGCGCCACGCCGCCCTGGGCGCGGATATCCGCCGGGACACGTTCCAACGCCATGACGGCGCATGCGCCCGCCTCTTCCGCAATCTTGGCGTGTTCGGGGGTAACGACGTCCATGATGACGCCACCCTTGAGCATTTGGGCTAACCCTTTTTTCACGGTAAAAGTACCAGTTTGTTGTTCCATAGAAAACTCCTTTCAAGTGATAAGCGTCTTGATTCTACCACTGGTTCCGATTCAAACAACCGCCGTCGCTATCCAGGAGCAGCAATTCTCATTATTTCAGTGCGATATCATCCCCGCAAGGGGACATCGTCCCCTGTTCTTGGGGGAGGGCGTTCGCCTGCCCCTATGCTCTTACGGGATCTCAAAGCAATCCCCTGTTTCAACGAGAAGGTTGCTTCGTTCCTCCGTGACATTATCCATACGTCCCGGTGTCCTTCCGGGATTGAGAATTATTGATCCGGGAGTTGTCGGGCTAGAGAGATGGTTGGGGGCGTTGGGTGGGCGAAGGTTCTCTTCACCCCGACGATCCCCAGAGAACTACAGCCGCTGTAGTGGGCTGAGCTGAAAATTCGCTGCCGGTTTCGCAGCGGGAGAGAGGATAATATTTCCAGAAAGCCTTTCCAGAACAGCCTTTCCAGAAAGCCTTGACAAAATTGAAAAATAGTATACAATTAGTACAATAATACAATTATACATTGAGACAATGATACAATATATATTATGAACATCGAAATTGATTTTCGTTCCGGTATCCCGATTTACCTCCAGATGGTGGAGCGCATCAAAGAGCGCATTGCCACTGGCCGGCTCACACCCGGCGACCAGCTCCCCACTGTCCGCTCCCTGGCCCTGGAGTTGCGCGTAAATTTCAACACTGTCGCCCGTGCCTATCGCATTCTGGACGAAGTCGGCATCATCTCTACCCAGCAAGGGCGCGGCACCTATGTCATGAACAACCCCCCGCCCGAAATCTCTGAAAAAATCCGCCAAAAAGCACTTAAGGCGCTGACCCACCGATATCTGGCGGATGCGGAACGGCTGGGTGCCTCGTCGGAAGAACTGAACCAAATCCTGAAAGACCAGGTGACTCATTGGCAGCAAGCCGGCCACCTGTTGGACCCTGAACTTGATAATGAATAAAAGGAGAATATTATGAGCCCCACAACTGTTTTAAAGGATTTAAGCCAGCGGCTACAGAGTCGCCAGCGGTCTGACCAGCATATTCCCGGCGTGGCCGGAGCGCTGTTTGGCATCTGCCTGCTGGCCAGCGCCCTTGGTACAATCTTGATGACTCAAAACGGTGTTTTGAGCGATGCCTGGGCCGGAGTCTGGAACATTGCCTGGATACTACTGGGCACGTTTTTCTTATTCTCACTCAAGGTCGCATTGCAGTGGGAGAAGGCGATTATCCTTCGCCTGGGTAAGTTCCATAAACTGGCCGGCCCAGGCGCCTTCTGGGTGTTGCCAATCATTGACACACTGGCCAACTGGATTGACCACCGTGTCATGGTCACGCCCTTCTCTGCCGAGAAAACGCTGACAAAAGATACCGTCCCCGTGGACGTGGACGCGGTGCTGTTCTGGGTCGTCTGGGATGCCGAAAAGGCCGCCCTCGAAGTAGCCGATTACCGCGCCGCCATCGCCTGGGCTGCTCAGACCGCCCTGCGCGAGATCATCGGGCAGAGCGTTTTGGCCGATATTCTGGTCGGTCGGGCCAAAATGGATGCCGACCTGCAGAAAATCATTGATGAGCGCACCACGCCCTGGGGTATCACCGTCCAGTCCGTGGAAATTCGCGACGTAATTATCCCGCCTGGTCTTGAAGATGCCATGTCCCGCCAGGCGCAGGCGGAACGCGAACGTCAGGCGCGCGTCATCCTGGGCGAGTCCGAGATGCAGATTGCCGACTCCTTCGCCGAGGCTTCCAAAGCCTACATCAATAACCCCACTGCCCTGCACCTGCGTGCCATGAACATGCTCTTCGAAGGTCTCAAGGAAAAGGGAGCGCTGGTCATCGTCCCCAGCAGTGCCGTGGATACGATGAACCTGGGTGGGCTGAGCGGCATGGTCTCGCTGGCGCAGCAGAACCTGCCCAAGGAAAAGAAATAGTTGTAACACTATATTGGGGCGGCAGTCCATTGCCGTCCCAAAAAACATACCGTTATCACACAAGGAGCTCTATCATTGAAAAGTAAAATTCCAACCACCCTTCTGATTGTCACAACCTTGTTCCTTGCCAGTTGCCAGCCTCCCAAGCCGGCTGCCCTTTCCAATGATCAAGTTGTACAGGTGGTTGAAAATACCCTGCAGGCGATCAATGCAGGTGACTATCAGAGTTTCGCGCAAGATTTCAGCGATGAAATGAAAATTGCTTTTACCGAGCAGCAGTTCCTAAGCCTTGCTGACATGCTCCAGAATGCCAGTGGGAATTTTGTCTCCTGTGCGGACTCGCAGCCGGCACTCTCGAACAACCAGGACTATGCCGTCTATCGCCTGACTTGCACATACGATAAGGAAGGCGTCATTGTGACAGTTACTTTCAAATTGGATGGCGACAAAGTTGAAGGGCTGTTCTTCGACTCGACCAACCTTCGCAAAGTCAGCCAATAAGAGTATCACCACTTCCATGTTTCACGTGGAACATCACCAGGCCTTGCCGTGACCAAAGTTCCTGCAAGGCCGGTGGTTGAAGGAGAAGAGAAATTATGACCACCAAAGAAATCCTCAATCTTGTTTTGCTTATCTCTCCTATTTTCCTCATCCAGGTTGGGATGGCCGTTTACGCCCTGATTGACTTGGCGCGCCGCGCAAAGACGCGCGGTCCGCGTTGGGCCTGGGCGCTCGGATTAATCGTGTCTGCTTTCGCCATTCCGAGCGGGATTATCGTCTCCGGGGTTTATCTGGCCTGGGGACGCCACGCAGAGGAGTATTATGATTCGCATTGAGAATTTTGTCAAAACGTATGGGTCTGTGCGTGCCCTCGACGGCCTGAGCCTGAATGTCGAATCGGGTGTGGTGTACGGTTTCCTCGGTCCGAATGGCGCCGGAAAAACCACCAGCATGCGCATCCTCTCCGGGCTGGCGCGTCCCGATAGCGGACGGGCGTGGATCCTGGATAAAGAAATTGGTCAGCCGGGGTCGGATGTGCGCTCCTTGATTGGTGTCCTGCCCGAAGAACCGGCTTTCTATGGTTGGATGACGCCTCGTGAATATCTGTGCGACTTTATCGCCCCGCTGTATAACATTCATGGCAAGGTCGCCGCCCAGCGCGCCGATGAATTGCTGGAAATCGTCGGTTTGAAAGAGGCCGCCAACCGCCGTATCGGTGGGTTCTCGCGCGGTATGCGCCAGCGGATGGGACTGGCCCAGGCGCTGGTTCATCGCCCGCCGGTCCTTTTGCTGGACGAGCCTGTCAGCGCCCTGGATCCCGCCGGGCGCAAGGAAGTGCTCGAATTGATCGAGACCCTGCGAGGACAGACCACCATCCTGCTCTCCACCCACATCCTGGCGGACGTGGAACGGGTCTGCGATGTGGTCGGGATTATTGCCAAGGGTTGCCTGATCGTCCAGGCCCGCCGCGAGGATTTGCTCGCCCGTTATGTTACTCCCCTTTTCGAGATCGAATCGGACAATGGTTTTGGGCATTGGCTGGAGTGGGTCGAAAAGCAGGCCTTTGTGACCAACGTGACTGTTTCGAACCATACGGCACGCGTGCTGGTCAAGGATGTCCGTACGGCGCAGAAACCATTGCTGGAATCCCTGGCAAGGGAGACGCTGGCCGTGCGGCGGTTTGAGATGGTTCACCCGTCCCTGGAAGACGTTTTCCTGAGAGTGACCGAGAAAGAGGCCTAGCCATGTTTCGGACATTATTAGCCAAAGAATTCCGTGAGCAGTGGCGCACGTGGAAGATGATCGTTTTCTTGGCTGGGTTCCTCATCACTGGCATCATTTCACCGGTGTTGGCGAAGTACACCCCGGAGATACTGAAGAGTATTCCCAACCTGCCTGCCGGTCTGGCAGATTTCATCCCTGCGCCGACCGTGGCCGACTCGGTTGTCCAGTATCTCAAGAACACCGAACAATTTGGCATCCTGCTGGTCATCCTGCTCACCATGGGCGTTATGGCCCAGGAGAAGGAACGCGGCACGGCGGCCATGCTGTTGACCAAACCCGTCAGCCGCAGCGCCGTGATTCTGGCGAAATGGCTGATAGGCATGACCATCCTCCTGGCCGGGTTGCTCGTGGATGGCCTTGCCTGTCTCGCTTACACTGTTGTGCTTTTCGAACCCTTGCCTTTCGGCGCCTTCTGGACCCTGAACCTGCTTCTGCTCGTTTACCTGGGCGTTTATCTGACCGTGGCGCTGATGGCGAGTACGCTGGCCCGTTCCCAGGCCATTGCCGCTGCCGGCGCCTTCGGTGGACTAATTGTGTTGATCATTCTTGGTTCAATCCCACGCCTGAGCGATTACATGCCAGGCCAACTGGCGACCTGGGGCAGCTCGCTGGTGCTGAAAGGTGATGTAACTGCCTGGCCGGCGCTGGGCGTTGCTACCGGGATCATTGTGCTGGCGCTCGTCATCGCCTGCTTGCGCTTTGAGCGGGAAGAAATCTAATTCATTGTTTCACGTGAAACAAAATATCTGGAGAAAAGGAGGTCGAAATGGCTGAACAGACCCTACAATGGGAATATCGTGTCTTGACAGTTGGAAGTGTTTTCGGCGGTGCCAAAGACGGGCAGGTCGAAGCGACATTGAACGAATGGGGCCTGGAGGGGTGGGAAGCGGTCAATGTGTATACTTCGATCAGCAGCTCCAGAGCCACCCTCGTCGCCAAACGCCAGGTGACCGCAGCAGCGCGGCGCTTGCGCTCGATGCCGTAATAATGTTGATCGACCCCGGTAAACAGGGAGCCCGTAAAGCTCTCTGGTTTTTGTTATATTCTAAACAGAACAGATGTTCTGTTTAGAACGGGTATTGTGTCCCCTTCATTTTTGGGCTACACTATTGGAGCAGGTGGATATGCCCAATCCTAACCCCAAACCCGAACTACGTTATATGGCTGAGCAATTGGCCCGGGGTGAGGAAGGAGGAAATATGATCGAAGTTGACAATCTGGCAAAACACTTCGGCGCGGTGCGCGCGGTGAATGGTGTCTCGTTCGAGGCACGCGACGGCGAGGTGATGGGTCTGCTAGGGCCGAACGGCGCTGGCAAGACCACTACCCTGCGCATGCTCGCCACCGTGCTGCGTCCCACTTCCGGGAGGGCCGTTGTGGATGGACATGACCTGCTGCGTGCGCCGGAAAAAGTGCGCGCCGCCATCGGCGTGTTGCCCGAGAACTGGGGGCTTTACGGCCGACTGACCGCCCGCGAACACCTGCGATATTTCGGGCGGCTTTATGGCATGGACGAAGCCCCGCTGGAACGGCGCATCACAGAACTGATCGCCCTGCTGGAAATGGGCGAATATGCCGACCGCCGCTGCGACCCGTTTTCAAAGGGCATGAAGCAGAAAGTTGCCCTGGGGCGTGCCTTGATCCATAATCCCAAAACCATGCTGCTCGACGAACCCACCGCCGGGTTGGACGTGATGAGCGCGCGGGGGATACGCGATCTGATCGCCCGCTTTCGTGACGAGAATCGCTGTGTGCTCTTTTCCACGCATCTGCTTGGCGAGGCCGAGCGCCTGTGCGACCGCGTCGCCATCATCCATCGCGGGCAGATTATTGCCATTGGCACGCCCAAAGACCTGCTCAGGCAAACCGGGCAGGCCACGCTGGAAGAAGCCTTCGTCCAACTGGTGGGCGTTGACGCCGAGGAGATGAGACAATGAAAATCGTGTTCATCGTCTGGCTCAAGGAAATGCTGGATACCTTGCGCGACCGCCGCACGCTCTGGGCGATGGTGCTCGGGCCGGTGCTGGTCATGCCGCTCTTCGTCATCTTGCCGCAAAAACTAGTCTCTCAGCAATATAAAGAGCAGGAAAAGGTGGTTATCATCCTGGCGGTCAGCGGCGGCGAATATGCTCCGGGGCTGATGGCCTTTCTACGTTCCGCTGAAGCCATCGAGATTATTGAGAGCGAAGATCTCGATCCGCTCCTGCGCGATGAAAAGGCGCTCGTCGGGCTGCGCATCCCTGAAAACTTTGAAACAGACCTGGCGCAGGAAAAGAAGCCAAGCCAGATCGTCGTCCTTTCCGACCAGAGCAAGATGACCGCCGGCGTGCAAATGGTGCGGGTGGAGACGTTACTGATGACCTATGCCCAGGGCATCGTCGCCCAACGAATGGCGGCGCGCGGCGTGGACGTGACCCTGCTCGCGCCATTCGAGACCGGCCACGAAAACCTGGCCACGCCGCAGCAGATGGGCGGTACATACCTCGCCATGATGCTGCCCATGTTCATTGTTTTGTGGGGGCTGGTGGGCGGCATGTACACTGCTATTGATGTGACCGCCGGCGAAAAGGAACGACTGACGCTCGAACCCCTTCTGATGACCCCCGCCGGACGGGTGCAGGTGGTAAGCGGCAAACTGTTGGCAGTCATCACCACCTCGCTGGCCGCCCTCATCCTGGCGATCACCAGCATGCTGGTAGCTTTCTCGATCGCCCCGCCCGAAATGGGAGCAACGGATGGGTCAGTGGTCTATACCATCTCGTTGCAGACAGCGCTACTTGTGCTGTTGGCCGCGCTGCCAATCGCGCTGTTGTTCGGTGCGCTGGAGATCGCGGTATGCCTCTTCGCCCGCAGTTTCAAAGAGGCGCAGAACTACATCGTGCCGCTGCAATTCGTGGTGCTCATTCCGGCGATGGCCGTGATGTTGATCCCCGACTTTACTCCCGGCCTAGCGGTTTATGCCATTCCGCTCTTTGGCTCGCTTCTGATCCTGCGCGATCTCTTCCTCGGCACGGCGGGCGGGCTGGAATTTGGCGTCGTGCTGGCCTCCTCGGCGCTGTATGCGGCCATCGGGCTTGTTTTCGCCGTCTGGCAGTTCCACCGCGAGCAGGTATTGTTCCGAACATGATATGTTTGCGGCGTGTTGTCGAAAATAACGCACATTCCGGTTCGGCATTTTATGCCGAAGGCCTACTCGGCAAGAAGCAATAATACACTTGTTCTAGGAGTGCTTTGAAAAACCCCCTACTCGAAAAATTGCTTTGCGCCGGCGTCCCACTTTAGGCCAATAAACAGCGATATTTTGGGAACCGGTGTGCAATAACGGCCATTTTGCAGCAACAGTGTCCCACTTACGCAGAAAGTTGTTTTTAAAAAGGGACTTTTTCAGCAGGCTCCTAGTGCTTATCCGGCTCCAGAAAGGCAACTGCCTTCCCCACATCATCGTTCATCACCAGCGACAGACTATGACCGGGGCGGAAGTCGTCCACTTTGATCAGGCGCAGGGTGCGGAGCAAGATTTCGTCGGCGGCAAGAAAGTCGGGGAGACGGTTGGGGGTTTTGTCGAAAAAGCCCCGGTTGAAGACGGAGTCGCGGTCGTCCAGGTTGACGTTCAGCGGGTAGATGTGAGCCTCCATCAGGTCCTGGAAGAAATGAGTACCGAACGACGGCTCCAGGTCCGGGCCAACGCCCTTGCCGGTCAATTCGACCAGGGCATGGGTGTGGTAGATATCCCCGTAAGCGATGCTGACGCCCAGGTCCGGCGTCGAAGTCCCCCAGCGACCGGGGCCGACGCAGATGAAGGTCTCATCTTTCAAGGCGGTGTTGAGACTGCTAATGGCGCGTTCCAGCCGGTTGCGTTCGGCGGGAGAAGCCAGTGAGAAGTAGCCCTCCGGCGGGACGAACAGCACCCAGCGGATGCCGGTCACCTTGCCGCGCGGGACCATGCGGCGGGTCGTAAAAACGACATCGGCCGGGTCGAGCAGGGCGGGCAGATCCACATCGCCGCCCTCGCTCAGGGCACTCTGCGGACGGCACTGGAGCAGCGTGATACGGACCTCGGAATGGGCGGCCTGCGGGTCCACGATTTCAGCAGTGAATTCGGTATCCACCGGAGATCCGTAGTGCTTTTCAAGTGTGGCGAGGATGGTCTTCATGCGCCCGGCGAAGGGCGTGCGGCGCAGCAGACCGTCGAAGGTGACCACGAGATTTTCCGGGTCCACCAGGCTGGTGCGGATGTTCTCGACGAAGCTGCCCTCGTCCACCTGGGCGATGGCGCGCAGGGCGGGATATTGCGGGTTTAGCACCTCGCGGACGGGCAGGGTTTTCAGGGCATTCTCTTCCAGGTCGATCAGGTCTACAAACTGCTGGGAGTGCTGGCGGATGGCTTCGGCGTGGTAGTCCCGGTTCCAGGACGGGACGGAATCGGCCGGGAGCAGGAGCGGGTGGCTGAGCGCCACGAGGCGGGGCTGATCGTCGCCGACCGCTTCGACGGCGCGTGTTCCCAGCCCCCACACCAGCCGCAGGAAGCCGTCCTCTTTGCGGATTTGCGGCGACCAGCGGTACAGGTTGCGGCTGAAGGCCACACCTGCAGCCTGTGGCAGGAAATAACGCCCGTATTGCTCACCCTCCACGAACTGGACGAGCACGGCGATACGCTCGTCGTAATCCACCAGGCCTTTCTGGTGGCGGTAGAGCAGGGCGTTCGGATTCATGCACGAGGCGTAGACGCGGGCAATGGCCTCCGTCAGGGCCGTGAGATTTTCTTCGGGGTTGCCCTGGTTGGGGCAGAAGAAACTGTCATATTTCCCAGCGAAGGAGGTGCCGAAGTTGTCCTCCAGCAGGCTGGAAGAGCGCACGATGAGCGGGCGTTTTCCGGCCTCATCCAGGATGATGCGCAGGCGCTCGAGAATATCCTCGGGGAAGGTCCCTTTGACAAAGTCACGCACGATCCTGGGATAGTCGGTGCGCATCTTGGCTTCGGACTTGTATTTCTGGTCGGACCAGTGGATCAGGCCATTGGCCGCCATGAAGGCGTAGAACATATCCGATGCGAGGAAATAGGAGTTGGGGATACGCAGCGTTTCCTTGATCTCGGGCGGGGCCACGTCTCGAAGAATGCGGTACGCCAGCATCATCCCCGCCGACTTCCCGCCGATCTTCCCGTATCCGATTTTGCGCTGGCGGATTTCTTTCAAGTCTTCCACGGTGAACCACTTGCGGGCGATGTTCAAATACGCCAATTGGTCGCTGATCATGGTGCGGATGAGCACCACCTTGATCTCTTGCAGGCGCGCTTCCAGCTTTTTGCGCCCGGCGGCGGGCATGCGTTCGATGTTCTCCGCCTGCTCGAAGAGCATATCCTGTGGAGCCAGTTCGGGGTTGAACGTGATCAGGTCGGGGGTCTCGCCGCGCTCGGCCAGGATTTCCTTGACAATATGTTCAAAGTCCTCGTAGAGCAGGTTGTATGCGAAATAAAAATCCGTCTGTGCGTCACGGACGCGTTCCAACCTTTTTTCCCACACATCTAAGGCTTCCTCGGCGTAGGGGTTGTGCAATCCCTCGCGTGCCTGGGACTTGACAGCCTTCTCACGCACGTCGGCTTCGAAAACCTCGGGCGTGACGATGCCGCGCTTGAAGAGTTCGCGCCGCATGCGGGCACGGATGCGAGTCCGGAGAATCGGGTACTGCCGGATGGTGAGGTAAATGTCCAGGATGCGGTCAGAAGAATGGGGTGCTGTGGGCATAGGTTAGCAGGCAGGGAGTGGCTGGTTAAATTCGCGACTCAGGTTCTATCCTAAAATTATGGTGAGGCGGCTCCTCGCGAAGCACATCGTCCCCGAAGGGGATATCATAACCGCAGGGTACCCTTTGCGGGCATGCCGCCGGAAAACGGGCATGAGAGCCCGTCCCATAATTTTCGGATAGGTTCTTACTTCAAAAGAGCTACATCATAAAAAGTGCCAGGCAATGCCTGACACTTTGACTGCAGACTGGTGGCTGCCAACTGTGCTGCTATCCTAAATGCATCGGCATGATGACGTGCAGGAAGTTATCGTCTCCCACCGGGCGGACGACACCCGGAGCGTTCGGAGCGGAGGTCTCCAGCGCCACGTTGGGTGATTTGACCACTTCCAACACCTCGCGCAGATACTTGACGTTGAAGGCAATCAGCAGACCGACGCCGTCAATCGTCGCCGCCACCACCGTCTCGTTCGAACCGGTCTCTTCGGACTGGGCGGAGATTTCCACCGAGCCGGGTTCCAGTTCGCCGGAGGATTTGATGTTGAAGCGCGCCACATTCGAGCCTTCGCGGGCGAAGATCTCGGCTTGCTTGCAGGCTTTGAGCAGGGCCGGGGTCGAGAGGATGGTGCGGGATTTATACGAGCGCGGGATGATCTGCTGGTAATCCGGGAAGGTCCCGTCAATCAACTGCGAGACCACTTCCACTTCCTTCATGCGGAAAACCACCTGTCCACGGCCCTTGGGCATGACCATTGAAATCATCTCGTTGCCGTCACTGGCCACGCGCGCCAGTTCGCCCAAAGCGCGTGCCGGGATGATGGCCGTAAACGGTTGCGCGGCGGGCTGGGACAGGGTTCCTTTGCGCACCGACAGACGGAAACCATCCGCGGAGGCCATCGTAATGGTATCCTTTTCCACCATCACCAGCACACCCATCAGCACCGGACGGGCCTCGTCCACTGAGGCGGCGAAGACCACCTGCGAAATCATGTCCTTGAAATCGGCCACGTTTAGCAGGATGGCGCCTTCCATGTCCGGGATGGGCAGGGGCGGGAACTCCTGGGCGTCAATGCACTTGATGTCGGTGTTCGAGGCACCGCAGCGCACGTTCAGGGTCTGGGTGGAAGCGTTCAGGTTCAGGCTGACCTGCTCCTGCGGCAGTGTCCCGACCAGATCGGCAAAGGTGCGCGCAGGAATGGTGGTCGAGCCTTCCTCTTCGATCTTGGCACCGATCCAGCAGGTGATGCCCAGTTCCAGGTTGGTGGCCGACAGGCGTAGACGGCCTTCGTCGCTGGCGATCAGGACGTTCGAGAGCACCGGCAGGGTGCTGCGCGGCGAAACGGCGCGGGAGACGGTGCTCAACCCACGCGCCAGGTTTTCTTGTAAGACGGTTACTTTCATCGCTCAGTCCTCTCCTTCCCGTGCTGGAACCGGGACTACCACGTCGGATAGGGCGGCCTAACGTCACCCTATCTGAAGTATATCCTGAGACCGTCAAAGTGAAAAGACGGCTAACGGAACACGGTTTTCACAAACTCGGGGTCTGGGGTGTTGGCGGGCGGTTTACCGCCCGCCAACACCCCAAGATCTTCTTTTCCCCTGCCCTGGGGCGGGGGTCACACCGTCCCGGTGTCGTTCCGGGAGGGGGTGGGGATTACCAGGCTTTCACAGGGTACTGCGTAATTAGCAGTAGACTTTGTGAAAAGACGGCTAACGGAACAATAAGGATGCACCCAGGCTGACCAGCAGGCCCAGGGCTTCCAGACCAAACAGCCCGGCGATGACGTATAGGAAAATCATCCCGCCGGAGACGGAGGCTTTCTGGCGGACTTCCTGACCCTCGGCCAGTTGACGCAGGGCCAGCGCGGCCTGGTTAAGGTCTGCCTGCGCACTTCCAACCCACACCCAGCCCGGCACGGGGCGCGGGACTACGAGCCGGCTGCCGTTAAATTTAACCAGCCACATCCGCAGGCTCTCGGGCGGATCGAGCGCCAGGGTGAGAGGCAGGATGACGGCCTTAGGGGTCGTCTCTTTTGCCACCGGCTGGCTGACCAGTTGAAGCGCGGCGGGCAGG
>JAPLGV010000171.1 GCA_026389975.1 Chloroflexota bacterium | reverse complement strand
TGATATTTATCCTGACTTGTGCGGAAGTATGACGGGCAGAAGGTCAAAGATGATGGGGTAATGTCCTTCCTGGAATACATGTGAATCCACCCATGGGCTGCAATTTCACCCGCACTGCTCGGTGGCATTCGATAGGTGCGCAATCGAAGAGCCGATGTTCAAAGATGCCAGTCCGAGTCATTCTGTTGTCTGCTGGTTGATGAAATCAACTAAATGAAAGTATAAAAAAGCTCCCGTTCTCAAGCAGATGAACGGGAGGTGCCGCTATCAAAGACTCATTCAATCTTTGGCCGCGAATTCTTTATCCGCAACTTGCAGGATTTCATCCGGTTCTTTAAAAACATTCTCGGGCAGGGGATCTACCATTGGGGCGGATAGGATTTCCTCGACCTTTTCACGGGCTTTTGTGTAAATCGTCGGTATGTCGATGCCAACCCAAGGCTCGTAGAGATGCCGGTCGGTCAGGCTGGGATAGAAGAACTCGGCGCTGCGAGCAGCCAGCTGTGTATTTTTGGATTTCAGGAAATTTCCTCCCGGCCCAACCTGGGCGATATCCTGGTATAGGTCATTTACTTCGCTAGAATCCACACATGTGATGATCCGCTCGAAGAAGGGGACGAGCTCGTTATCAACAACAAGTTGTTCCAGCACCAGATCCTGGTCGCTCTCGATCTCTCCCAGGCCGACAATAATATCCGCGCCTGCACAGACGGGTGGAATGGTGGTCATCAATTTTTCGAGGACGTCTTCGGGTCCGGGTTGTTTGGCGTCGGATGTGCAGCCAGCCGAGCAGCTGGGAAATTCGTAGAAGCGGCCCATCTGAGTCAACGACGCGGCCATCAGTCTCATTTCGGGGGAGCCGCCCAGATAAGCGCCATTGCGGAAGTCCATCGTGCCGTTAGCATTGCTGTAAATAACCGGTCGTCCCGGATTCGCCGTCTGGTAGATTACAATTGCAGATAACGCTTCAGCGTTAGCCTGGCAAATATTGGAAAATAAGCTGGCGAGTCCGGTGGTGCCGCAGACAGGCATGGGCAAGATCATGACTGGCAAACAAATCCCCAGGTGGGTCACCCGCTGATCCCGGCCTGATAGCGAATGAATACTCCCGGGCCGCATCTTCGCCGTGGTGGATGTGTGGGATGCACTGACATCCGGCTGACCCTGCCCCCAGACCTGGTCGAAGGAGAAAGCGATCGACATATCAAACCACTCTCATGGGTCAACATCCCGAATTTGGTACCATTTTAAAGTAGAAAAATCAGGCATTTTCTGTTGCGTACTGAGGGCGATAAGCCCTGTAATGTCTCGGGCAGCCGGATGGCCTTGTATTTCTCGAGTCACTGCTCTGCGATTTCATGGATTTTGTTGATTGAACTGAAGAGATAAGCATCCAGGATATCTTCCCGTCCAATTCACGGATGACTCGTTCAGCAGGTAAAGAAGTGTCCACTTCTGCAGATATTCTTTTATGGGAGGGTAGCCATTGCACTGGGCGGTTTTTTGGAATATTATTTGCCCAGATTTCGAGAGAAAGTGCTCAGTGCAAAAGAATAACGCGATAGTGCAAAGAAAAACCGTTATTCACACTATTTCTCGAAAATCTCGTGATATCCCTTATCCAACTCATCATCCGAGAGATGAGCATAGCGTTGTGTGACCTGGATGCTGGCATGTCTGGCCAGTTCCTGTGCCAGTTTGAGATTGCCTGAAGCACGCAGGACGGTGGTCACGAAATAATGACGGAATGAGTGGGGTGTTATGGAACCCTTGGCCTGGTCACCGAGCGCCTGGCGGACGCGTTCACTGACAATATTGCGTCCCGTTGTTGTCGTGATGGGCTTGATCTTCTTCCCGGCCCCCTTGTCGTGGCGTGCGAAGAGGGGCAGGGAGGGGAGGGGGCGTCCGGAGCCGCCATCGAGAACGGCTCGAGTGGAGAGATAGTCTTTTAGCGCACCCAAGCTACGGGTCGAGAAACGCACGACGGCTTGCTTGTCGCCTTTACCGATGATGATTGCGCGGCCTTCGTTCCAGTCAATGTCGCCTCGGCGCAGGTTGCAGGCCTCGTGGACGCGCAATCCCGTATCCGCCAGGGTTAGCAGGAAGGCGCGGTCCCTTAATGCGCGTAACCGTTCTTCCGGGTTGTCAGACAACTGTATTGTGATATTATTCACTAATTTAAGTATACGCTCGATATCGTCACGCGGGAACTGGGGTAAACGCAGGCCGGGACGCCTGGTGCGCTGGCGCAAGAGGAGCCGCAGGCGGGGTAGGTTGATCTCGGCGAGTCTTTCTGCCGCGAGATATTCGTATAAGCGGACGGTGGAGGCCAGGTAGAGTTGCTCGGTGGCGGGAGAGAAATCCTTGAGCGCATCAGCCATCCAGGAGGCGGCATCTTCCGTCAGCACGGATACGGGGAACCGTTCCGGGTCGAGATGGTTTTCTTTCAACACAGCAGTGAACACGCGCATCCCATTGCCATAGGCGCGGCCTGTGTTCACGCTGCGAGCCATTCTGACGGTATCCAAGTATTTTTCGATGGTTTGGGCGATTGTAGGGCTTTCCATGCGGTGTTCCTTTTGATTATGATAATATTACTTATCGAAACCATCAATAGTATAAACCAAAATTATGCCATAGTCAAGGCCCCCCACCGGCTGGCATGTGTCATCGCATTGTGATCTTTGTCGAAGCAATCTCCTCGCGAGCGCGGGGTTTGCTTACTCTAAGATTACGATGTTGCCAAAAACGGCGTATCGCAATGATATTTGATTTACCCTCCCCCACCCCACCGGGATGTCTCTCAACTGGAGATAAAGAACCGTAAAGACGGGATTGGTCGCGGGAGTTATAATCAGGGCATGAACGAACTCTCCTCTCGTCAGGTTTCCCTCCACGACACTTTTTGGACCCCCCGCCTGCAAGTCAACGCCGAACGCGCCATCTTCCATCAATGGCAGATGCTCGAAGACAGCCTTTGCATTGACAACTTCCGCATCGCCGCCGGGGAAAAGGAGGGTTTCCGCGAAGGCTGGTTCTTTGCCGATTCAGATGCCTACAAATGGCTGGACGCAGTTGCACGCACCTACGCACTCTGGCCATTTGACACACTCAAAACGCGTATGGATGATTTTATCGGCTTG
>JAPLGV010000187.1 GCA_026389975.1 Chloroflexota bacterium | reverse complement strand
GTACCCTGTGGGTTCAAATATTTACGTGGTAGACCCGGTTCCAGTACGGGACGCAGTACCCTGAAGGTTGTTTTCGGGCGTGTAGGATGAAAACATACCCGGACATTAATATTATTAAGGTAAAAGTTAAATATTATCAATAATTACCTCTTGACATATGATATTTTCTGTATATAATATCAATTAGATTTACATGGTGCTTTCGCTTTCAGAAAAGAGGCTGAAATGAAATCGTTATACAATGCTTATCAAGCTTACGAACGCCGGGTCATCCGGGGCGAGTTGGACAACACTCCAGGGATAGTCGTAAAGCGGTCGGCTCCCCGCGAGCCTCTGCTGGCGCAGTTCGGCGATCTGCTCATTCACACTGGCCTGAGACTCAAGCGGCGCTATGCTGGCGGCAAGCCAATGGCCTGGTCACCGATGACCGGGAGCAAGCCGTGAAAACAGCCCTGAGTAAATGCCCCGTCTGTGATGGCGAACTGACCGTCACCCGTCTGCACTGCGAGACCTGCGACACATCCATCGAGGGTCGCTTCGCCAACGGCGCTTTCGCCGGTCTGACCCCGGAGCAGTTGGATTTCATCGAAACTTTCGTCCGCTGCGAAGGGAAGATTACCCGCATGGAAGACGAGATGGCGCTTTCCTACCCGACCATCCGCAACCGGCTTCAAGAAGTCATCCGCGCCTTCGGTTACGAACCGGGTAAGGAAGAAGCCAGTGACATTTCTGACGAGAAGCGCCGCAGCGTTCTCGAAGACCTCGATTCCGGCAAGATTTCCGCCGAAGAGGCCATGCGCTTCCTGAATGGAGAGGAGTAAACCATGAAAATGCGAACGATTACCATTAACTCCGCACCCGGCGTGCTGGTACGCGCGCTCACCGGTGATTTACGCGTAGCCGGCTGGGACCGAAACGAACTCATGGCCAAGACCGACGGCGACATTCTGGAACTGGTGCCCGGCTCTGACCCGCTGATCATTTCCTGTGATGAAGATTTGATCCTGTACGTGCCGCGCGGCGCCAACGTGAAGGTGGAAAAAGTTGCCGGTGACGCCATCCTGCAAGCCCTCAACGGACCGGTCACACTCGGGCCTGTGGCCGGCGATCTAACCATGAACGACCTCGGCCCCGTTACACTGGGGACCATCGCCGGGGACGCCTCTTTGCGGAACATCGGTGCCTTGAACGCCGAGACCATCGCCGGCGATTTCACCTTGCGCGGCGGACACGGCATCTGCGCCGTGGACAATGTCGGCGGAGATGGGTCCATTCGCGACGTGGACGGCATGCTGACCATCGAGAGCGTCGGTTCAGACCTGTATGTGCGCAACGTGCATGGCGCGGTGACCGTCAAAGCCGGGGCAGATGTGGCCTTCTACGTTTCCCCGCTGCCCGGTCAGATCTACGACGTAACCGCTGGAGACGACTTGATCGTGCGTCTCTCCCCTGAAACCAACGTTAAACTCCACCTGACCGCCGCTTCGCCCGATTTAATTCAAGTGGATTTCCCCGGCGTTGAATTGCCCGAAGATTGCACTTCCTGCGAAGTGACCATTGGTGAACAGACAGATGGCATGGCAGAGATGCTCCTGACCGCCAGTGGCGACCTGCTGGTCACCAGCCAGGCCGACCCATGGGAATCCGCCGCCGATTTCGACAGCGGCAACTGGCGCATTCCTCCTATTCCTCCTATTCCCCCCATCCCACCCCTGCCTCCGGATTTCTCAGAGCGCATCAACCGACGCGTCCAGGCCTCCATGGAACGGGCTCAGGTCCACTTCGAAGCGGCCGGGCGGAAAGCTGAAACCGCCGGACGGAAGGCCGAAGCAGCCATGCGCCGGGCTGAGATGAAGGCGCACGCCGCCGAAGTACGCGGCCGGCGCGGCGCACAATTCAATGTAAATGTCGGGCGCTGGAACTGGGACCTGTCCCCGCGTGGGCCAGCGGAAACAGGTGAAGCCGTCTCTGATGACGAACGCCTGATCATCCTGCGCATGCTGCAGGAAAAGAAAATCAGTCTTGCAGAAGCCGAGAAGTTGCTGGCGGCTCTGGAAGGTAAATGACATTTCCCTCCTGTCCTCGCGCCCCTCTGCCCGCCCCCTTCAGGGGTGCTTCGCGAAGGCAGGCGCCGGGGACTGGAGAAAACAGGAGTGAGCGATGACTGACCAGGAACGCGAACAAGTTCTGAAAATGATTGAAAACGGCACGATCTCGCCGGAAGACGGCCTGAAACTGATGCAAACCCTCGACCAGAGTCCGGCTGAGGACGAAGTGACGGCTGGTACAACGGAAACGGGCGTGGGGTCCGAACCCGAAGCGGCTGCCGAAAAGAACGGGACTGAGGCTCAGGCTGAAAAGTCCAGCTTCGAAACAGACCCGCGCATTGCCCGTGTCAAATCCACCGTCCGCCGCCTCTGGCAAATCCCTTTATGGATCGGCGTCCTCATCACCATCCTGAGCGCCTGGGGAATGAACACTCTGGTGCATGCCGCCAGGTTCAATTTCTGGTTCTATTGCTTGAGCGCCCCGCTCCTGCTGGGTGTGCTGGTGATCGTCGCAGCAATCGGCAGCCGCAAGGCGCGCTGGATTTTCGTGGATGTGCAGCAGAAACCCGGTGTAAAGCCGGCCCGCATTTTCCTGGGATTCCCCCTGCCGCTAAAACCGGCCGCCTGGTTCCTGCGCACATTCGGCCATCACATCTCCGACCTGAAAAAGACGAATGTGGATCAGGTGATTCAGGTGATTGAAGCCGGTTTCACAGGCGAGGAACCACTGGTGGTCAACGTGGACGAAGGCGACGAAGGCGAACGCGTGCAAGTTTACATTGGATAAGGAATAACTGACCCTGACGCCTCCCGTTGAAGCTGTAGCCCAGCAAGCCAAGAAACAGCCGCTGTTGAGCGGATTGATCCTGCTCTTCCTGGTGGCGATGATCTTCGCCAACATGGGCGGCAATATGTACGGGCCGCTGATGTCACTTTACATCAAGGACCTGGGCGCCTCGGTCGGACAGATCGGCCTGTTCTTTACCATCTCACAAGTCATTCCCCTGGTGCTGCAAATCCTGGGCGGCTGGATCTCAGACACGCTGGGCCGCCTGCGGGCAATTGCCATCGGCAGTGTGGTGGGCCTCTTTACGTACGTTGCCCTGATCGCCGCCCCCACCTGGCAGTGGCTGCTGGTGGCTTCGGCCTTCTCGGCCATTACCGGCTCACTGATTGGGCCCAGTTTCGACGCCTTCATCGCCGAGCATTCCAGCGAGGAGAACCGGGCCAAAGTTTTTGGTGTGTCACAGGCGCTGTTCATGATCGTCGGCGTGGTGGGACCAGTGCTGGGCGGCTGGCTGGTAGACCTGTTCGGGTTTAAAAAGATGCTGATGGTGGCCGCAGGACTGTACGTCATCGCCACGGTGATCCGGGTCGGCATGGCACGCGAAGCCTCCAAGAACGGCGAAGCCAAGCCCCAGAAACTGTCGTTCGGCGGCCTGAAGGATAACCTGGGCACGATGCTCGGCCTGCTGTTAGCCGGAGGCGTCATCACCTGGGTACTTATCACTGACGGTGTACGTGACATCTCGTTCGGCCTTTCCATGAACTTCCTGCCAGTCTACATGCAGGATTATGGCGGCCTGAACTTCCGGCAAATCGGCCTGATGAACAGCATTTTTGGCTTGTTCATGATGATGTCCACAATCCCGGGCGGTTGGCTGGCGGACAAGAAAGGCGAGCGCGTCAACATCGTACTGGGTTTCATCCTGATTGGCATGGCGCTGGGGCTGCTGGTTTACATGCCGACGACCAATCCCTGGCTCTACGGAGCCGGTTGGGCAATCGCCGGGATGGGCGTCGGGCTGATGACCCCCGCTTACCAGAGCCTGATCAGCAAAGCGGTCCCAAAGAAGGTGCGCGGGACGGCGTTCGGGTTGTTCAGTTCCAGCCTGGGATTGGTCTCACTGCCATCGCCATGGATTGGCGGGCAAATGTGGGAGAAGATCGGGCCGCGCTCCCCGTTTATCGTTACGATCGTGGTCTCATTCCTGGCGACAATTCCGGCCTGGTTCAAGTTCAAACTGCCGAAGAGCACCAATGGTGAGAAACCCAGCGGCAATGAAGAAATCTAGGAAAGTTAGCCAACTGGCTATTACTTTGATAAGGAGGATCACATGGCTACCACTGAAGAACGCATGAAGATCTTGAAGATGATTGAAGAAGGCAAGCTGAACGCAGAAGAGGGTGCCAAGTTGCTCGCAGCACTGGCCAGCGCCAACCGTCCGTTAGGCGGGCTGTCTGCCAGCGGCGCCAAATGGCTGCGTGTGCGCGTCACCGAAGTCAACACCGGACGCTCGAAAGCCACGGTGCAGATTCCCATCAGCCTGATGGAAGCCGGGATGAAGATCGGCGCACATTTCGCTCCCGAAATTGACGGGGTGAATATGGACCAGTTAATGGAGGCCCTGCGCTCCGGCATGACCGGCAAAATCATTGACGTAGTGGATGATGAAGACGGCGAACACGTCGAAATCTTCGTTGAATAGAGGCCAATTACAGGGTACTGCGTCCCGTACGGGAACCGGGACTACCACGTCCCGTACGGGAACCGGGACTACCACGTAAATATGTGAACCCAAATTGTCGTTTTTTTCCTTACTTTTTGACCGCTTCAGCTCAGAAATTTATGCAAGGAGCAGTATGACTGAGAACATCGAAAAGACGTTCAGTGTCGCTTCCCCGGCGCGCCTGTCCGTCAGCAACATTCGCGGCTCGGTAGAAATTCATCCCGGCGAGGATGGCGTCATCCAGGTGACAGCCATCAAGCAACCCCACACCGGAGACGAAAAGCGCACCGGGATAGAAATCAACCAGGAAGCGGACGGGACCGTCAAGGCTGCCACTTGCTTTCCCGACGGCGGCTGGAACTGGCTGTTCGGTTCCCAACCCTGTGAGGTGGATTACGTTGTGAGGGCGCCGCGCCAGTGTTCGCTCAAGTTGAATGGCGTGAGCAACACGGTGCTTGCCGAAGGGTTCGAAGGGGCTGTCAGTGTGAATTCGGTCAGCGGTGAAATCACACTGCACGACCTGACAGGTTCCGTGCGGATCCATACCATCAGCGGGGAAGCCGACGGAGAACGCATCGCCGGCTCACTGAGCCTGGATACGGTTTCCGGTGATGTGGCGTTGAAGGAATCCGCTCTGAGCTCCATCAAAGCCAACACCGTCAGCGGCGACATGCGAATTCGCACTTCGTTGACAGAAGGTCCCTACGATTTCAAATCGGTATCTGGCCAGGTACGCCTGAGCGTGCCTCCCGACACCCATTGCACGGGTGAATTGCACAGCGTGAGCGGTGATCTGGTCTCAGCCTTCCCGATCACCGGCACTTCCCGTCATCACGGATCCCAGATAGTCAATGTTCAAGGTGGCGGCGTGAAAATCTCCCTGAACAGCGTTTCGGGTGATCTGTCCCTGGACTGCGACGGGGAAATTCCGCCCGCTCCGGTGCCGTTGAAAACTGTCTCCAATGAAGAACGCCGGGCGGTACTGGATCGCGTCGAACGCGGCGAACTGACCGTTGATGAGGCTCTGGCCCAACTGCATGCCTAAAGTCCGGTGACTTTCACGGAAATCCCGAGCTGCGCAGGCCAGGTCACTGCCTGCATCTCAAGCAGAATAATGTGGCTGGAAATCAACAATTAGCCGGGAGAAATAGATCCCATATTTTGGGCACACATTTCTCCAAAAACGCAAGCAGAGTACTGCGTCCCGTACTGGAACCGGGACTACCACGTCCCGTACTGGAACCGGGACTACCTCGTAAATATCAGAACAAAAAATCCCGTTATTTTCTAGTCCTTGGTTACAGGAAAGTTCATAGATTTATGACTCTACTGCAAAAACCATCTAAACACAAAGGCCACGAAGAGGCACGAAGGAAAAGCCTTCATCACTTATCCTTTGTGTACGTCGTGTCCTTCGTGTTAAAGACCTTTTTGCAGTGGCCTCATTTATGCAAGAAGCAGTAAAATAAGAACATTCGACACCTTCGGAAAAAAATTTGGATAACTCATCGCCCCCATACCCTAAACGCCCTGCCGGCATGAACGGTTTCATTATTGTCTGGATCGGCCAGATCATCTCCATTCTTGCTTCCGGCATGAGCGGATTCGGCCTGTCAATCTGGATGTTTGAAAAGACCAAGAGCGCCACGGCCATGGGACTGATGCAAGTCTCATACATCCTGCCGTTCCTCCTGCTCTCCCCCATTGCGGGTGTGATGGTGGATCGCTACAACCGCAAGTTGATGATGATGATCAGCGATTTTGCAGCCGTGACGGCCACATTCGCGATCCTCATCCTACAGGCCACCGGTCATTTGCAGTTCTGGCACCTCTACATTGCCAATGTACTATATGGATTAGGCAATACCTTCCAGTGGCCGGCTTATTCCGCCGCCATCAGTACGATGGTACCGAAAGAGCAATACGGACGCGCCAACGGGCTGATGTCCCTGATGGAAGCCGGACCGGGCGTGCTGGCCCCCATCCTGGCAGGTGCGGTGCTGGCTACATCCAAAGCCAACGGCCTGACCATCATCCTGCTGGTTGACGTTATCACTTTCTTCATCGCTCTCGGTGCTCTAACAATCGTCCACGTGCCGCAGCCAAAAAAAACGTTGGAAGGCCAGAAGGAAAAAGGCAGCATCTGGAAAGAAGCCGCCTATGGGTTTACTTATATTTTCAAACGCCCCAGCCTGCTCGGCCTGCAGATGATTTTCTTCTTCGGCAACCTATTTTCTGGAATCGCGATGACGGTCTTCGCGCCGATGATCCTTCTGCGCACCGACAACAATTCTGTCATTTTCGGCGCGGTGAACTCAGCGGCAGCCATCGGCGGCGTTGCTGGCGGGCTCATCATGAGCGCCTGGGGAGGGTTCAAGAAGCGCGTCCACGGAGTACTGGCTGGCTGGATCGCGACTGGCATCCTTTCCGCACTGTTCGGGTTCGGCACCGGGCTGGCTTTCTGGATCCCCTTCATTATCGCCCAGGCTCTCATCGGCCCGCTGATCAACACCTCCAACCAGTCCATCTGGCAGGCCAAGGTGGCACCCGATATCCAGGGACGCGTCTTTTCGGCCCGCCGCTTGATTGCCTGGTTCACCCAGCCCATCGCCCCCATCATCGCCGGGGTAATGGCAGACAAATGGCTGGAGCCTTCGATGACTTCCGGTACAACCAGCCTGGCATTCACCTTCAGCAGTTGGGTCGGCACCGGACCCGGGTCCGGGATGGCGCTCCTGTTCATTTTCTGCGGCCTAGGGTCAGCGCTGGTTGGCCTGAGCGGCTACTTCGTCCCCTTCATCCGTAACGCTGAGACCATCCTGCCCGACCACGACCAGCTGCAAAAAGCCGCGGGAACCCCCGCATAGTTCTCACCACAAAGGACACCAAGTACCCAAAGATTTTCCTTTGTGCCGATTCGTGGCCTTCGCGGCAAAAATCTTTACAAGGAGTCTGTTATGCGAGACCGAATACAAGAAGCCCTCAAACGCAGTAAAGCTGACTACACCGAAATCCGCATCGAGGAGAAAGAAACCACCCGCGTCGTCTTCCGCGGCAAGGAGTTGGAGGTGGCCAATGCGAATATAGATAAAGGCGGCATTGTCCGCTGCCTGATCAAGGACAAAGGCTGGGGCGTGGCCACCTTCAATAACCTGGACGATCTGCTCAACAAAGCGGACCAGGCCTACCAGTGCGCCCAAGTCGGTTCCGTCCCCGAGCCGATCGAACTGGCCTCGGTCGAGCCGGTCGAAAAAATCACAACGGTTGAGATGAAACGCGACTTCCGCGACATTTCGCTGGCCGAGAAAAAAGACCTGGCCGATCGCTATAACCAGGTTCTCCTGGGACACAGTGACAAGATCATTGACACCCAGGCCGCCTATGCTGACTCTTTCACCCATCTCATCCTCGCCAACTCCGAGGGCACCTACATCGAGCAGGAAAAGCCATCCGTGGTCGTCGGGACCACTGCCACCGCCCGCGATGGCGAAAACGTCCAACAGGCGCATGAGAGCTTCGCCTCCACACAAGGCTTCGAGTACGTGCTCGACAAGGACGAACTGGCCCGCAAGGCTGCCCAGAAAGCCGTCGAACTGCTGGATGCCAAACCGGTCAAGGCCGGGCAATACCCGGTGGTGGTGGACCAGATGTTGGCGGGCGTCTTCATTCACGAAGCCTTCGGCCACCTCTCCGAAGCGGACTTCGTTTATGAGAACCCCAAGGCGCGTGAAATGATGACTATGGGCCGCCGCTTCGGCAAGGGTCTCCTCAACGTCTACGATGACGGCTCCATCCCGAACCTGCGGGGCACCACCCTCTACGACGACGAGGGCACCCCCGCCCGGCGCAACTGGCTCATCCGGGATGGCGAACTGGTCGGGCGCCTGCACTCGCGTCAGACCGCCGCCAAGATGGGAGAGAAAGCCTCCGGCAACGCGCGTGCCATCAACTACCGCTTCGCCCCCATCGTGCGTATGACAAACACCGCCATCGACAATGGAACCACATCCTTCGAGGACATGATCAAGGACATCGAACTCGGCATCTACGCCTGCGAAGCCTACGG
>JAPLGV010000443.1 GCA_026389975.1 Chloroflexota bacterium | reverse complement strand
CGGCCTGGGAATCTGCCCACGGGTACACCGATGCAGATTTCCGGTCCGCGTTGCGCCGCCAGATCGCCGCCGCCTGGATGCGCGACCAGATTGCCGCGTCTGTCTCCAGCACTGCCGAGCAGGTACACGTTAAACAGATTTCGCTCTATAATGCAGATGATGCGCAACAAGCGCTCGGTTTTTTACAAGCCGGCTGGAATTTCGACGATCTGGCTGCCCGTTATGATCCGGTGACAAAAGGCGAGTTAGGCTGGTTCCCGCGTGGCTATCTTCCCGCCCCGGCCATTGAAGATGCGGCTTACGCCCTCCAGCCCGGCCTGTACAGTGCCATTGTCCAGGATGAGACCGGATATCACCTCCTGTATGTTGTGGAACGTGACCCCGCCCGCCTGCTTTCGCCGGACGCCCTGTTGACCCTCCAGGAACGCGCTGTGCAAAGCTGGCTGACCCAACGACGGAATGAGAGTACAATTCTCATCGAGCCCTGATGGTTGATGGGAGAATGATTTATGGACAATTTTGAACTCAAGCCCGAACGGAAGGTCAACCGGAAACCGCTGGTCTGGAATCTCCTGACCGTGGGTGTGTTGCTGGGTATCTGTTGCCTGGCATACTATTTCCTGACCATCTTCAACAACCCGAACTCGCCCCTCAATCCCTTCCCCCCTGCGCCGCTCGCCACTCTCTATCAGACGGTTACTCCTATCAGCACCATTATCATTATGCCTCAACCCAACACTTGGACCCCTACCACGACGATCCAGCCTTCGCCCTCCCGCACCAAAGCCCCCACCTGGACATTGCTCCCGCAAATGATTACTCCATCCATTACACCTACCCCCATCGTCACGCCCACTGAAGCCACACCAACCATCACTTCCACTCCCATGCCGGTTTCGGCGGAGATTACTTACCTGGCGAGTACCGACTTCCATCCCGATAAAAATTGTGATTGGTTAGGCGTAGCCGGGAAGGTGTTGGGAACTGACGGCAAACCGCTTCAAGTCAATGCTTTGATTCAAATGGGCGGCACTTTGGACGGTAAGGCTATCAATCTCTTGACTATGAGTGGAGACGCTCCGGCGTATGGCCAGTCTGGTTTTGAACTTATTCTCAGCGATCATCCCATCGCCTCCACCCAGACGCTCTGGATCCAGCTGCTGGACAACACCGCCAAACCGTTGACCGACAGGATTTATTTTGACACCTACGACGGGTGCACCCAGAACCTGGTGATGGTGGTCTTTATCAAGACCCGCTAATGGCACTAATTACGAAAAGAACGCAGCTCATCGGCCGCGTTCTTTTTAATTTTTCGGATACTGAATTGTAAGCTAGACCGCTACATTCCAATGAGCGTACTTGGGATTGTTGCCTCGCGCTACCTCCAGGAACAACTTGCGCAGTTGCTCTGCAATGGGTCCCATCACACCTTGCCCGATCGGACGGTAATCCACCTTTGTTACCACGGTTACCTGCGCGGCAGTGCCGGTCAGGAACAACTCTTCGCAGATGTAGACTTCCGTGCGGTCAATGGGACGTTCGACCACCGTCAGCCCCAGTTCGTTCTTGGCCAGTTCCATCACCGAACGGCGGGTAATACCCTCCAGAATGTTGTCCGTCACCGGCGGGGTGACCAGGAACCCGTCGCGCACCATAAAGAGGTTCATGGCACTGCCCTCGGTCAGGTGGCCTTCCTGGTTCAGGACCAGCGCCTCGTCAAAACCGGCACGCGCTGCATCAGTCTTGATCAGCGCCGACCCGGCGTACGCGCCGCTGATCTTGCCCCGCGCCGGGATCATGTTATCGTCAATGCGCCGCCATGAAGAAATCGTCACGTGGGCGCTTGTATCGTTCTTGATGTACTGGCCGAACGGCAGGGCGAAAATGGTCAGGTCGTCTTTCAGGTCGTGCAGGCGTACACCGATCCCTTCATCCGCTTTATAAGCCAGCGGTCGGATGTATATATCCTGCCGGTAGTCATCGCGGCGCAGCAGTTCGAGGGTCAGGTCGGTCAGGCTTTCGGGGGTGTGTTCAAATTCCATGCACATTATCCGGCACGAATTCAGGAAGCGCCGGTAGTGGTCCCGGGGGCGAAAAACGAAGAGGCGTTTCTTCTCTTCGTTCCAGTAGCCGCGCATGCCGCCGAAAACAGCGGTGCCGTAATTGAGAGCATGTGTGGCAACTCCGACTTTCGCCTCGGAGTAGGGGACAATCTTGCCCTGGAAATACGCGTTCTTGGGTAGATCCACAGACAATCCTCCTTGATATGAAATTGGGTGTGGACATTATACCGCCTCTTTCTGGACCTTAAACCTGCCGCGCACTGGAGCGGGAGTGCGTTGCACTCTGAAAGAGATCCCCGCCCAGCGCAAAAAACTGGAAGCCATCCTGCGCTATGTGGTGCGTGATTTCGAGCCGGGGAAACGCTACAGCGAGAAGCAGGTTAATGAAATCCTATCCTGTTTCTACGAAGATACCGCCTCCCTGCGGCGCGAACTGGTGGGAGCAAAGTTGATGGAACGTGAAGGTGGAGGGGGAAAGTATTGGAGAATAGAGAATGGGAAATAGAAAATATCGCCCACCAGCACCGCCTGAGCATTATTATCTGTCTTAACCTGGCCGGACAATATTCCGTAAGAAGAGAGCCGTCTCCTCTACGCCTCTCTTACATATGGTTTAAACTTGGGCCAGATTTCCCAAATCTGACCGTCGTCCCTAACAACAAACATGCACAATCCGATTTCGCATGGCGCGCATAAGATCCCAGGGAATTCCTGGATATTTTTCTTCGACTTCCCCCGGGATCCGACTGGTAGACTCTCCGATGATGATGAAATTCATTTCGACCGCGCGTACAGACCTGTCATCGTCCTTGAAAGTCTCAAAGTCCACCCCGCGAGTAAATTTCTGGATTTCTGCAATGGCATCCAGTATGTCCTGGATCCGCTCCTACCAATTCCTAGGCGACACGGATCAATTCCCCCATCATGCGCTCGTGGATGCGTGGCTTCAGGCT
>JAPLGV010000181.1 GCA_026389975.1 Chloroflexota bacterium | reverse complement strand
CCCCTGGTACCTGGCTTTATTGTGTTGCTTGGTTTGGGAATTTCCAGTATAAGTAGGGGCGGGCCTTGTGCCCGCCCAAGCCGGCCTTGTATCCGCCTAAGCCGGCCTTCACACCGAACCGCTTTTTTTTACATTGCAACACTGGTTGTATTCCTTTACCTTGTTCCGGCCCAGGCAATCAATCTTTGGCAATTGCGGCAGCCGCCGGATAACCGTCTGGTGATCTATCCTGTTGTCGGCAAATGGCTGCGGGATCATACTCCCCCTGACGCCAGCGTAGGAACGCTTGAAGTAGGCATGATTGGCTATTATTCGCAACGGAGAATGATTGATTTTGCGGGTCTTATCCAACCGGAGGTGAGTAATCAACTCACTACACATACTACATACGAAGATGCCGCATTATGGGCGGTTGAGCATTACCATCCTGACTATCTGGTGCTTCACGAAAACAATTTTCCGCGTCTTGAACAAGAGTATGTAGTTCAGCACTGCAAAGCGATTCAACATTTTCCGGGGAAAGCGTATGGATATTCGACGGATTTAAATGTGTATGCCTGCAAGTAAAGATATTCATTGGGAAATCGTCGTGATATAGAGGAAGGTATGGGGAGGTGGGCGGGCAGAGGGGTCCGCCCACCTCCCCTATTTACTCCCCCACCACGGCAATTTCTAGAGAATCAGTAAAGAGCAAAATTTGCCCAATCGGAAACCGAGATATAATTGCTCTACGCTTTTATAGTATTGCCCGGCAATATTGGCATTGTTCGCGAGAATGATTTAAAGCCTGTTATTGGGAGCATTCTGAGCGAAGCAATCTCGTGGCCTGCCAGGGGCTTGCTTCGTCATGCACTTGCCCAGACGGCCGATGTCAGGGAAGAATGCTCCTCGTACGTGTCTGTGCACAGTGCAGGCAATGACAACTCGTTTGGTTCCTGCTGGAAGCCGCATTATGAAACTCATTATCCAAATTCCCTGTTATAACGAGGCCGAGACTCTGCCCCTTACCCTGCGTGACCTGCCGCGCGCTTTGCCGGGCATAGACGTGATCGAGTACCTGGTGATCGATAATGCCAGTACCGACCTCACGGCGGAAGTTGCCCGGCAGGCAGGTGTTCATCACATCATCCATCTACCCGTCAAAGGATTGGCGGGCGCCTTCATCGCCGGCATCGAAGCCTGCCTGATGCACGGAGCCGACATCATCGTAAATACCGACGCCGATAACCAGTACAATGCCGAAGATATCCAACACTTGGTGGAGCCGATCCTGGCCGGGCGTGCCCAACTGGTGGTGGGAGATCGTGGAGTGGCAACCCAAAAGAATTTCTCCCCCCTCAAGCGGCTGTTGCAGCGCCTGGGGAGTTGGGTGATCGCCTTTGCCTCTGGCATAGACACACCAGACGCTACCAGCGGGTTCAGGGCGATCAGCCGCGAGGCCGCCTTGCGCACCCTGGTGTTCAGCAATTATTCGTACACGCTTGAAACGCTGATCCAGGCAGGGGCACATCGCATCCCGGTGGAATACGTGCCGGTGCGTACGAACCCCCCAACCCGTCCATCCCGCCTGATGCACAACCTGCGTCATTTCATGGCCAACCAGATTGCCACTATTCTGCGCGCCTACACCATGTACCGCCCGCTACGCGTTTTCACCGCGCTGAGCGCCCTGATGATTCTGGGTGGCTTGGCCCTGGGAATAAGGTATCTCTATTTCGTACTCAACGGGCAAGGAGCTGGGCACATCCAATCCGTCATTCTGGCGGCAGTGCTGTGGATCGTGGGCTTCCAGGTGTTCCTCATCGGACTGGTGGCCGATCTGATCGGCTTCAACCGGAAGATTATGGAGGAGGTGCTGTACCGCGTTCGGAAGTCGGAGGTGGAAGAGCGAAGGATGAAGGATGAAGAAAGATTGGGGAAGAGGTAATCAAGTGATAAGTGGATCATGACAAGCGGCGCTTTCTTAAATCATCAGTCAACTATTACAGGGTGCTGCGTAAATATTTGAACCAGGACTTTCGCTTGAAGTGCTCACATGATACCATGTGGTCATGATAACCAAACAGCAATACGTCGAATATCTGATTTGCACAATCGGTAACTTCACGAGTTCGAACCTAGCCGATCATTTGGATGACGTCAGCCATGATGTCATCACCGACTATCTGAGTAGCGAACGTCACACGGCACGCGGCTTATGGGAATTGGTTTCAGGGCTGATCCAAGATGGTCCCGAAACTTTCATGCTGGTGGATGACAGCGTGCAAGACAAGCGCTACTCACGGTTCATCGAACTGGTGAAATTACAGTACAGTGGCGCAGAACATGGCTTGGTTCGTGGTATTGGTATAGTCAATCTGGTGCATAGCGCTGGCAACGAGAAAGATTTCTACCCAATGGACTACCGTATTTATGCGCCAGACCAAGATGGCAAGACCAAGAACGATCACTTCTCTGAAATGGTCACCAATGCTGTTTTTGCCAAGAAAATCCAAGCTAAGCGCATCTTGTTTGATAGCTGGTACGCCTCCGCCGAGAACCTGAAACTGGTTCACCGTTTGGGTTTGACCTTATTCACAACACTGAAAAGCAACCGAATGGTCAGTTTGAGCAAAGAAGGCGGCTGGATCCATCTGGATGACATTGAATGGACAACGGAACGCTTGCAAAATGGTGTGAAGGTCAAACTGAAGGAGATACCCTTCAAAGTGCAGTTATTCAAGATAGTTGCCACAGACGGCGACATTGACTGGGTCATTACCAATTGCCCAGATGAGACTTTGACGACGCACGCCGCTCAAGAAGCGAACGGTGTGCGTTGGCAAATCGAAGAACTGCACCGCGGGCTCAAACAGTTGACCGGAACCGAAAAATGCCAATGTCGCAAAGGACGTTCACAACGCAATCACATAGCATGTTGTTATCATGCCTGGCTTTCTTTGAAAATCAAAGCCAAGGCTCTTGGAAAAACGCTTTACCAAACCAAAGATGATTTATTGAGCGATTACCTGCGAGCAGAACTGGCTACACCTCGAATTCATGCTTTCATGCCCGTATAAGCGAAAGTCCTGTGAACCAACATTCCGTAATCTTGGAGCAATTCGATAGATACAAATTTAGATATTTATGCAAGAAGCAGTAAAAAACTACTATTCCTGGTTCTTGTCTCCTTGCTACTGTCGGGTTGCGCACAGTTGATCAGGACAGAGCAACCGGCGGCCGTGGATTGGGGTACACTATCCGCGGGACAAACCATCGGGCAGACCTTCGTGGCTAAATACGACGGGTTGGCGGGGATCTATTTTTACCTATCCCCCCAAAAAACCGGCAACGGCGAAATCAGGCTGCATTTGCGATCCGCTCCGCAAGCTGCGGACGACTTGGCCGTATCGTTGAACACGCTCGCTGTCGACGCGCTAAAGGCTCCTGGCTATTATGGCTTCTTCGTCCCGGCCCAGACGTCGTCCAACCAGAAGTATTACTACGCCTTCCTGGAGGTCACTGGCAGCGGAGATATTCAGGTGGGCGAGGCGGCTGGCGATGCATACTTGAACGGGGCGTTATACCAGAATGGAACGCCCGAGGATGCACAAGCGGCTTTTCAATTGAGTTACTCGCGGCGGAAATCCATCCTGGGCCTGGGGTGGGAGGCTGTTACCTGGGGGGGTATTCTCGCCGTAGGTTTTTTCCTGTTCATCCTGCCTGGTTGGGGGCTATTCAGCCTGTTATGGCCTGGCTGGGGAGGAATAAAGTGGCCCGAAAAATTGGGTTTATCCGCCGGCCTGAGCCTGGCGCTCTATCCGCTGCTACTGTTATGGACAGACATCATTGGCCTGCATTTGGGAGCGATATACGCCTGGCTGCCGCCGCTTGCCGGATTGGGGATAATCTTGTGGCGGAACCGGAAACGTTTGAGCGTTCGTAGGTTCCCACGTGCTAACGCGTTAATGCTCCCTTGGGCTGATGTCGCTTTTATTGGGATAGTGGCTTTGATAGTTTTGACGCGCTTCTGGGCCATCCGCTCGCTGGATGTGCCAATGTGGGGGGATTCGTACCAGCACACGATGATCGCGCAGTTGTTGGTGGATCACGGCGGACTATTTGACTCCTGGTTGCCTTATGCCGAATTGCAGACGCTCACTTATCACTTTGGATTCCACACTGCGGTCGCCGCTTTCCATTGGATCAGCGGACTGGATATGCCCCAATCCGTCCTGTGGACAGGGCAAATACTGAATGCGCTGGCAGTCATCGCGCTTTACCCCTTAGCGGCGCGCGTGGGAGGAAATCGCTGGGCTGGGGTTGGGGCAGTGCTGGTGGCCGGATTGCTCTCACCCATGCCGATGTACTATGTGAATTGGGGACGTTACACGCAGCTAGCGGGACAGGTTATCTTGCCGGGAGCAATCTACCTGGCTTGGGCAACCCTGGAAGCGGCAAAACGGACAATCAAATCGCCCGTCTTGGCAGGTCCAACTGGGTTTAAATTACGCCGTCGCATTCCATTCGACGCTGGACGGATGGNNNNGCGCTCACGTGGGTTGTTCTGGGCGGGCTTGCGCTCACACATTATCGTATTCTGATTTTTGCAATTCTCTTTTTTGCGGCGTTTTTCATCCTGCGTGCTAAAAGAGACACATGGCGCGCGCTGCTTGCCAGGACATTCTGGTTGGGCATCGGAGCCGGGCTGCTTTTTCTTCCCTGGTTTATTCATACCTTTGCCGGCAAGATTACACTTATCTTTGCCACACAATTGACGACACAGCCAGAGGCGGTTTCAACCGGGACACAACAGTATAACGCTATAGGAGATCTATTCTCTTACCTTCCAGCGACACTCTGGTTCCTCTTTCCCCTAAGTATAATTTGGGGCTTGTGGCGACGAGAGAAGGGCGTAGCGCTGATCAGCTTGTGGTGGTTTCTGATCCTGCTGGCGGCCAACCCGCAATGGCTGCATCTGCCGGGAGAGGGGGCGCTCAGCAACTTTGCTGTATTTATCGCCGCCTACATTCCGGTAAGTGTATTAGTAGGATATATGCTGGGACAGGTTACAAGTTATAAGTCACAAGGCACAAATGAGCATAAGTCCTTAGCGCTGGCCCTATTGGTTTTTGTGCTCATCGCTGGAGTATGGGGCGCGCGCCAACGGCTGAGTGATCTGCAGGTGATGCCGCACGTGCTGGTCACGCGTCCTGATATACGTGCGGCAGAATGGATTCAGGAGAATACACCCCAAGATGCGCGTTTTCTGGTAGACTCTTTCTTTGCGTATGACGATACGGTAATCGTTGGATCAGATGGAGGCTGGTGGCTGCCGCTCCTGGCGCGACGGCAGACCACACTGCCTCCACTCAATTACGACTCTGAACGAGGTCCGCGCCCGGACTATGTTCACTGGATAAATGCGCTGACCACCGAGATTGAAAACAAAGGGTTCGCGCATCCCGATGTTCTGGCTCTTCTGGGTGCGCGCAGCATCACATATGTGTATATGGGTCAGAGACAGGGACGGGTAAATTATGGTGGGCCGTATGTGCTCGAGCCGGAACAACTGCTTGCAAGCCCAAACTTTCGCCTGGTTTATCATCAGGATCGGGTGTGGGTGTTTGAAATAATTGACCTCTCGCATAAGTGATATACCTCTGTTTGTCCATCCGCTAATCTGCGCGAATTCTCACGAATTTCAGAGGAAAATTAGCGGACGATAGCTTGACGGCAAGAATGAATTTACGACTTTCGCAAAAGGTCTAAAGAGATAATTTTAAGGAGAGTCACTTTGTGAACACATCATTCGCGGAAAGATCGAAGAACAGCGCAAGACGTTTGAGAGGAGACTGGATTATCGCGGCGGTATTTGTCGCGATGTACCTGACGGCTTGTAATGGAAGCGATTCGGCTGTTCCCAATCTTCCTACCAACAGCGATGGGATAAATCTCCCGCTTATTAGGCTGGATCTTGACCTTACCCGGGTTGTGCTTGGCCCAGAGGACGTGTCTGACTTGTTTCAAGGGGCGACCTACTCTATCAATCAAGCTATCGGGAGTCCTGAGTCACAGGGAGAAATTGTGACGTACCCTACTCAGTTCCTGGCACATACGACTGCGTTCGCGTATGGTTTCTCGACGCGGATTGAGATTTTCACAAACATAGATCAGGCGGTGAAATCTTATGATACTATCCTGACTCAACAGTCGGGCGAGACGCTGGCAATGGAGTTACTGGGAGATGACTCCCGGGCCTTAGCGAGGACTGCCCTGACTCCTGAAGGTTTTGATCTCAACAGCACTGAATATGCCGTTTTGTTTCGTGAGCGAAATGCGGTAGCTACAATCATTCTGAGAACGGATAGGACAGTATCACCCACCCGGCTGAGTCAACTAACCGAACTTGTGATTGATCGTCTTCAACCATAAATGTTCAAACTTTAAGATGAATCTGATGCGACCTACATGCCATGATTTACTTATCTTTGGCGCCCCACTTATCCTCGAAGAAGATATTCAAGATGTCATTGATACAGTCCGATTGGGACGGATTAGCGCTGGATCCAAAGTTCAACGATTTGAAGAGGAATGTCGCCATCTTATGGAAGGTTGCCATGCCATTGCCGTAAACTCCTGCACAGCGGCTCTCTTCTTGGCTCTCAAAATTATCGGGGATTACACCGCTTTTCATTTGCGCCGATTTTATCGAGAAAAGTATGGCTATCAACAAGGAGATTTTCCTAATGCTGAATGGATATCCGATTGCATGCTCCCTCTGCCGTTGACTGCAAAGATGACGCCCGGTGATGCTGAATATGTGGTTGAAGCAATACAGTTTATTCTTACTCAACAGGGGCGGTGATCAGATGTCTTTCGGCGTGCGTCTGCAAGATTACTTGGTCTTATTCCATCTGGCTAAAAGGAGGCTCGACTCTCCTGAAGCATATCAAGACTTTCAACACCACCAAGGAGAGCTACTGGTAAGGTTTTTTCAAGCTCATCACTTGGTCATCGAAGGAAAACGGCTTTTGGATCTGGGATGTGGTCTAGGGGGGTATAGTTTGGCGCTTCAAGAGCACGGCGCCAAGGTAGTGAGTGTGGATCTTTCACCGCTTGAGACTTTAGGTAAAGTTCAGATGTTCTGCGGAGATGCCCAGGCTTTGCCATTGGCTGCTAATAGTATGGATTGGGTCATCTGTGCGAGCCTTATCGAGCATGTTTCCTCCCCAGCAAACTTGCTATGGGAAATTCAGCGGGTTCTGCGAGTTGGTGGATTGGCTTATTTGAGTTTTCCTCCTTTTTATACCCCAATCGGTGGACATCAGTTCAGCCCGTTTCACCTGCTTGGTGAACGGGTTGCGATACGAAT
>JAPLGV010000148.1 GCA_026389975.1 Chloroflexota bacterium | reverse complement strand
TCGCAAGCGGGCTTCGCCCGCTTGCGAACCCCCATCTTCCCCCCAATTATTGAGAAGTCGCCATGAACTCTGTTCACCACCAGGCATGAAAATCTATTTTCAGATCAGATACTATCATTCTCATATTCCAAGGATGAACGATGAATAAAAAGGTGTTTTTTGCTCTGGCGGTTCTGGTTCTGGTCGTCCTGGCCTGCACATTCACCCCTGTCACGAACCCCACCGCTCAACCGACCGCAGGCGGAGGCGGTAACAGCCAGCCCATCGTCCCCTCTTCACCGAGTATCCCCGATGCCACTTCCAGACCAACTGTGTCAGCTAATACTGGTATCTCTAGGATATTGGATTATGAAGCCGATCCGATCTGGGGCCCGACCGACCTGCAACGTGGCTTCTCTCCAGACCCCCGCGTCGTAGGCCTGGGATCAGATGGCATCGTTGACACTTCGGCTACCAACCTTGCATGCGGGTTCACCACGAATGCCCCAACATTTGCCTTCAACTTGAGCGGCGGTGCTTCAGAAGGATTCCTGCGCATCTATTTTGTATCTTCTGATGCTGGAATGGATGCTACGCTGATTGTCCACACGCCAAATCAAGAATGGATATGTAAGGATAATTCATCAAATGGCAGCGGGGCGGATCCAGTTATCGATATTGAATATGCCGCCTCGGGTAAATATGCCGTTTGGGTTGGCACGCAACAGAGCGGCGCCAGCGTACTGGGTATGCTGAACATCACCCAATCAGCTGCCAATACCCCGTAAACACAAAACCACAGTTTTCCCATTTAATGCCTGGCCAGTCAGGTCTGGGCATTTTGCTTTTATACGAGTCGGTGTAAAGCATTTATCCTCAAATAATTTCAGCCAAACGTTTGATATTTTTTCTAATAAAAGCCCCGCGCGGGGCTTTTATCTGTGACCGGCCTTGACGCGGCGGGGGTCAAATTCCAAGGCAGAGTCGCTCCTGACCGTGTCATGTGTCATTGCGAGGAGCGTTCTTTGCGACGAAGCAATCTCGCCAAAATGGGGGGGGGTACCGGCAAATCAAAATGGGATGCTCCCATCTTTTGTGGTGATCGCCCGGGCGGGCTTTCTCCAGGCGCACGGAAAGCTGCTCCCGCCTCTTGACACCCTAAACAGTTGCTTGCGGGGGCGATTTGTGTTACAATTGCAATACACACAGAAACGGAGAAAAGATGACCAAGACAACCGCCATTACAGTGCGCCTGGATCCCCAGGTAAAAAAGGACGCCCAGGCCGTATTGAAAGAATTGGGGTTGACCACCACGCAGGCCGTCACCTTGTTCTTCAAGCAGATCAGCTTGAATAAGGGTCTGCCTTTTGCAGTGGAAATCCCCAACGAGGAGACCATTCAGGCGATTGAAGACGGTTTAAACAGGCGCAACCTAAAAACCTTTGAAAATGCCGAAGCCGCCCTCGATTATCTGGGGCTGTAGCCATGCGCAAAGTTACACTTACAGCACAATTTGAGAAAGATGTCAAACGCGCAAAAAAACGCAGTTACGAGTTGAGCAAGCCCAACGAAGCCATCCGGCTGCTCGACCAGGGAGACCTGGAAGACCGGCGATACCGGGACCATCCACTGAAAGGAAAATACGAAGGCCTTCGCGAGTGCCACCTTTCCCCGGACTGGCTGTTGATTTACCATTCTTCCATGGAACAGGTTCTTTTGGTTAGGACCGGCACACATGCGGATTTATTCCGCTAGGGTTTGCAAATCAAAACATTTGTGCTGTACAACAGGTGTCGCCTCCCTTCCATAACCATCGGCTTGACAACCGCAGGCCTGACACATACGAGGCCTCTTGCATAAGTGACTCTACTGCAAAAACTATATAAACACAAAGGTCACGAACCCCCAAATACCGGGGGCAGGTGGGAACGAAGGAAAAGCCTTTATCACTTATCCTTTGTGTATGTCGTGTCCTTCGTGGTAAAGACCTTGTTGCAGTGGACTCACTTATGCAAGAGGTCTCGGATGTGTCCGGCCTGCGGTTGTCAAGCCGATGGTTATGGAAGGGAGGCGACACCTGTTGTACAGCAAAAATGTTT
>JAPLGV010000303.1 GCA_026389975.1 Chloroflexota bacterium | reverse complement strand
GCCACTACCAGGATAACTACGGTGATAAACACGGATACCAGTAAAACTTTAGATTGTTTCATTGTAAATACCTCATCGATATAATCTTTCTTTTCATGGGATATAAAAATATAGTCGAATCCATCAGAGAAAAGTTACGGGAGTTGGCATTTTTGGACTGGTGTGAGTACTTCTTTTCGTGTCGCAACCACAAATTGGGATTTACCGTGGAAGGCCCCCAAATCCGGGAGTTCACCACACTCTTCAGTGCACCCGAAGGGGTGCGGGAATTCCCACACCCTTGGTGCACCCGAAGCAACTGTCTTGAATGTCAAGAGGCAAAATGCTTCAAAGAAGGGTTCCAACGTTGTTGATCACGGATGATGGCATTCAGAAAAGTGAGCAACTTACGCATACAGGCGGTCAAAGCCACTTTTTTCTCCTTTCCGTGTTGGATCAAGCGCTTGTAGAAAAGACTAAGGACCGGGTTGAATTTGGATGCAGACAGGGCAGCCATGTATAAGACACTTCTCACCGAACTTCTTCCGCCTTTGACCCGCCGCTTACCGCGCCGGTGGCCGCTGTCGTCGTTGAATGGTGCCACTCCCACCAGAGCAGCGATCTTTTTCCGATCAAGCCTACCTAACTCAGGCAGCTCAGCTAACAAAGTGCACGCCGTGACTGGGCCCACGCCTGGGACACTCTGCAGCAAGTCTCCCTTGTCTTTCCAGATAGGGGATTGGTGGATGAACTGCTGGATCTCCTGGTCCAGATGCGCCAGTGCCTGGCGTAACCAGGTAATATGTTGCTCCAGGTTCACTCGCAGGCTGTGCCGCACCGTGTTGAGCCGGTTTTGTTCGGCCACCAGCATCTCAATCAGCTGCCGGCGGCGGGTGACCAGGGCAATCAGGTGTTGTTCCTGTTCATCTGGCAAATGGGTCACCGGCGGTTTGACCGCCTCAGCAAAACGGGCCAGCAAACGGGCATCCAGTTTGTCGGTCTTGGCCAACAGACCGATCGACCTGGCAAACTCTCGCACTCGCCCAGGATTGACCAGCGCCACCGGCACCTGGCTGGCATACAATTCTGCCATCACCGGCAGTTCTAAACCACCCGTCGATTCCAACACAATCAACTCGGGTTGTACCTCTTTCATCCGCTCGACCAGCTTCGCAATCCCTTTCTCATCGTTGGCCACATTCCAGAACTCGCCTTGCTCGCCTATCGCAACATCGAGCCGCCCTTTGGATACGTCGATCCCAACATAAGTAGATGTTTGACCTGTCATTCTGCCCTCACTTTTTGTATAATATAGCAGCCCGTTCTAGCAGAATTCGGACTCTTAGGTCCACACAACTGTTCGGGCTTTCGGTTTATGGACACGGCGACCCACGCTTCGGGACGGCCTCTTCCGACCTAGGGGTGATCGGTCTGCCGTGTCCTCCTTAATCATACTAGGGGTGCGGGCTTCGTTCAAGCCAGAACTGGTAGACCGGTTACACGCCGATGCGATTACAGCGGCGCGCAGGATCCGCCCCGAGCAGG
>JAPLGV010000120.1 GCA_026389975.1 Chloroflexota bacterium | reverse complement strand
AGGATAAAGAAAGCCTAATCAAAGGCTGGCAGGAAGCAACCCGGCTCCATAAAAAATCTATTACGGATTATCGTTTTATACGCCCGGATGGAACGGTTGCCTGGGTGATGGGGCAGGCATGTCCAGAAATGAATTCTGAAAATCAAATCGTCGGGTATGTTGGTACTATCACCGACATCACCGAGCGCAAGCGGATAGAAGGAAAAGTGGAGGAGGAACAGATCCTCCTGCGGACACTGCTTGATAATCTACCCGACCGCATTTTCGTTATGGATGTTCAAGGCCGTAAGATCATATCGAACATTGCAGACTGGCGGGCGTCTGGGGGAAAAACGATGGAAGATGTCATCGGAAAGACAGACTTAGATACTTATCCGCCTGAATTGGCAGAGGAATACTGGGCTCTCGACAAGGCGGTAATTGATACCGGAATATCTATCATCAATCGTGAAGAACCCGGGCTCGATTCCCAGGGCAACCCGGTCAGTGTATTGTCTTCCAAGCTACCGCTGCGTGATGGCCAGGGAAAAGTCGTCGGGCTGGTGGGTATCGGCCACGATATCACCGAGCGCAAGCGGGCGGAGGATACCCTGCGCCTCCTTTCCTCTCGCCAGGAAGCCATCCTGGCTTCCATTCCTGACATCATCATGGAGGTGGACAATAACAAGGTATACACATGGGCCAATCATGCGGGCAGGGAATTCTTTGGAGAGGGAGTGATCGGGAAGGAAGCAGCCTTCTTTTTCGAAGGCGAACAAACCACCTATACGGATGTCCAACCCTTGTTTGAGGGATCCGATGAATTACTCTATGTTGAAAGTTGGCAGCGACGAAAGGATGGGGAAAAACGCCTGCTGGCATGGTGGTGCCGCGTGCTGAAAGATCCTGAGGGGAATGTTATGGGCGCATTATCAACCGCGCATGACATTACCGAGCGTAAACGAAATGAATTGATCCAGAATGCAATTTACAGGATCACCCAAACTGCGATAACCACGGAGGGGATCGATTCACTTTACAAATCCATACACTCCATCCTTGGGGAATTGATGCCGGCGGAGAATTTCTTCATTGCATTGTACGACTCGGTAAACGGATTGATCAGCTTCCCCTATTATATTGATCAATATGACGAACCGCCAACCGCACCGACACCAATCCAGGGTCTGACCGGATATGTCATTCGGTCCGGACGTCCCTTATTGACCACCCGGGAGATTTTTGACCGGCTCGTCCGGCAAGGCGAAGTGGATGTGGTGGGGACGGCGGGCGAGGACTGGATGGGAGCGCCATTGAAAGTGGAAGGACGCATGATCGGCGTTATGGCGGTGCAAAGTTACTCACCGGAGATCCATTTCGATCAGGATGACTTGAACCTTTTAGAATTCGTTTCCTCCCAGGTGGCCCAGGCGATTGAGCGCAAGCGCATGGAACAGGAGATACTCAGTCTATCATTGACCGATGAGCTGACCGGGTTGTATAACCGGCGGGGCTTCAGCCTCCTGGCCGAACAGGAGCTGAAACTGGCGCACCGGATAAAAAGGGGCATGTTGCTGTTCTTCTTTGACCTGGACGACCTGAAGATAATCAATGATAACTGGGGGCACGCCCAGGGCGACCTGGCTTTGAAGGAGGTATCCGCCATCTTGAAAGAAACCTTTCGCGAGGCGGATATCTCAGCTCGCATCGGGGGAGATGAGTTTGTGGTTCTGGCTGAGGATGCCTCCAGTGAAAGCGCGGATATCCTGACAAACCGCATCCAGGCCACCCTGGAGAGGCGCAACCAGCAGGGAGACCGGCCCTATCAACTGACCCTCAGCATGGGAATCGCGCGCTATGATCCTGAGGCTCACTGCGCTGTGAGTGAATTGATCGCCCAGGCAGATGGCCGGATGTACGATCAGAAACAAGCCGGGAAAGGAAAAAAGTAGGTCGGGTTTGGAAACCCGACAGCAGTGGTGCTTCGCTCCGGGGGTGAGATTCTCATGCCGAACCGGCAGGATATGTAGTTCTTTGATTGAATAACCACGCGTTCGGCACTATAATGATCGTAGTGATCTTTTTTGGTGTCATCTCAATAAACCGGGGGGCGGGGGTGTGCGGGCGGCTTTGCCGCCCGCACACCCCCCATCCTCCCCTACTTATTGAGAAGGTACCTTTTTTGGAATAGATTTCCAATGTTGTGAGGTTTCGAGAGTATTACAACGAGGTGCGCGATGAAAAAAGGAACTGCTCGTTCCACGCCGGGAGAAAGGGAAACAAAAGCCCGCGTTGCCCAACTGACCGCGCTGCACAAGACCCTGCTCGACATCACCGCCCAACGTGACTTGACGAAACTGCTGCAGGCCATCATCCGCCGAGCCACCAGACTGCTCAAGGGTAAGAGCGGAGGATTGTACCTGTGCGATCCCGAAAAACAGGCGTGCACCTGTGCTGTCAGTTACAGAACAAGTCGCGATTACACCGGCAGCGTGCTCAGGTATGGGGAAGGCGCAGCTGGGAAAGTGGCTGCCAGCGGTCAAGCGCAGCTGATTGACGATTACCGCACCTGGGAAGACCGCGCCAAATCCTTCGATTTAGAGCAGCCCTTCCGTGCTCTGCTGGCCGTTCCGATGCTCTGGAATGGGCAGGTAATAGGTGTGATTGACGTGCTGCGAGAGCAGCCTTTCTACAGGATGATTCCGGCCAGGTTGTCAGCATGCCTCAAACAAAATTGCCAGGGCTTGCAAATTAAGGAAATTTAGTCATAATAGGATTACCACCAAAGGAGTTTCGATATGAAGCCGAGTGCCAACCAACTGAGCATCTCGGTGAATATTCTTGCCGAGCAGATTGTGGAATTACAAAAAATCTCTGACCTGTTCGGCAGAAACAGAAGGTCACCTTGGGAGATTGAGCCATGAACAAGCCAACCAAACCCGCCCGTCGCACACCAAAAGCAGCAGACCCTGCTCCTAAAAAGAAACAGCCGCGCACAGCGCAGGTTGCAGGCCCGCAACCCGGTTTTCCCATAATGCACAACATCACCGAGCGCAAGCAGGCGGAAAAAGAATTGCGGAATAGCGAAGAACGCTTCAGAAGGGTGTTTGATGACGGGCCACTTGGAATGGCGGTGACGAACAAGCAGTATCATTTTGTTCAAGTAAATGCTATGTTCTGCCAAATGTTAGGGTATACCGAACAAGAATTAATAAAACTTACATTCAAAGATATTACCCACCCCGATGATATGGGTGATTCAATCAAAAAAGTTCACGAATTAGAAAAAGGGAACATCTCTGTTTATAAAACTGAAAAACGATATATAACGAAAAACAAGGATATCATTTGGGGTTCTTTAACCCTTTCGATGATTCTTGACAAAGACGAGGAATTTCAGTTCTATTTGGTGATGATCGAAGACATCACCGAGCGCAAGCGGGTGGAGCAGGCATTGGCCGAGTCCGAAATAAAATTCAGGTGGCTTTATGAATATGCTCCCAGCGCATATCACCTCTTGACACCGGATGGCACCCTCATGGATGTCAACCGCAGATGGTGTGATTTGTTGGGTTATCGCAGAGAAGAGGTGCTTGGAAAGGCAATCTTTGATTTTGT
>JAPLGV010000511.1 GCA_026389975.1 Chloroflexota bacterium | reverse complement strand
TGCGCGAATTGTGCAACAGGAACGGCATCCTGCTCATTTTTGACGAAGTCCAATCGGGCTTTGGCCGGACCGGGAAATGGTTCGCCCAGGAATACTTTGGTGTGGTCCCGGATATTATGACGGTTGCCAAAGGTATCGCCTCTGGGATGCCACTCTCGGGCGTGTTCAGCCGCCTCGACCTGATGAAGAAGTGGCAAACCGGTTCGCACGGCGGGACCTATGGTGGTAACGCCGTGGCCTGCGCAGCGGGCGTGGCCACGATCCGCGCCATGAGGGACGAAGATATGCCCGGTAACGCGGTCCGGCGCGGGGTTCAATTGACGACCGGATTGCGCAAACTCCAGGAGGAATATCCCATCATCGGCGATGTGCGCGGACTCGGACTGATGATCGGCACCGAGTTTACGGTCAAAGGGAAACCGGCGGACAAGTCCATCACCAAGGCTCTCAGCCACGCCTGCGAAGAACGCGGTCTGCTCCTGCTCTCGTGTGGAACGTACGATAACGTTATCCGTTGGATCCCGCCGCTGGTGGTGAACGAAGCGCAGATCAACGAAGCCCTGGCCATTTTTAGAGAGGCCCTGAAGGAGACCCTATAGGAGCGGAAGGCGTATGCCTTCAAGCGTCTCGGCATCCGGGACGCATGTTGGTTCCGCCAGACGCCGCCGCGCAACGGCGGGGCGCCGTGGACGGTGAACTCGACCGTCCCATGCACCTTTGGGCGCTCAAATGTGGCATCCTGATGACGCCCTTCTATAATATGGCTCTTATTGCTGCCGATACCACCGAAGCGGAGGTGGATTACCAACCCAAAGTTTTCCGCGAGGCCGCGCAGGCTTTGTTTGGATAATTCTGTATGGGCGGATGGCATCCGCCCGATAAAGCATCTACCCCGGAACTGGAGGCAAAATGTCTGACACAAAACCCTACAACTCCCAGGTCTGGCGCGTCAGCGTGCGGACCCGTACCCTGAAATTGGAACCGGTCCACGGGTCCTGGGAACGCCTCGGTGGGCGCGGCTTGATCGCCCGCATCCTGCTGGATGAAGTCCCGCCGGAGTGCGAGCCACTCGGCCCGAAGAACAAACTCATCTTCTGCCCAGGCCTGTTGACAGGGCACATGCTCTCCTCGATTGACCGACTCTCTGTGGGCGGAAAATCCCCGCTGACGGGCGGCGTCAAAGAGTCCAATTCGGGCGGGACGACCAGCTTGCAAATAGCTTCCATGGGCATCAAAGCCCTCATCGTCGAAGACTGGCCCGCCGAACCTGGCCTGTCGGTGATGGTGCTGACCATGGACGGCGTGCGCTTCGACGCGGCTGATGACCTGGCGGGTCTGGGCGTGTACGACACTGCCGAAGCCCTGAAGAAACGCTACGGGAAAAAGGTTGCCATTTCCATCATCGGCCCGGCGGGTGAGCGGAAACTCGTCTCGGCGGGCATCCTTAACCTGGACAAGGACGGCATTCCGTCGCGTATTAATGCCCGCGGCGGGCTGGGTGCGTTGATGGGCTCGAAAGGCCTGAAAGCCATTGTGTTCGACGCCGCTGGGGGATCCAAGCCCTCGCTCGTGGACGCGGAGGCCTTCCGGGCGACGCAAAAGGTTTACAACAAGTTCCTGATGGATCACCCACAGACCCACACCTACAGCGACTATGGGACCCCGGCCATGGTCCACATGGCCGATGGGTTCGGCGGCCTGCCGACCCGCAACTTCTCGTCGGGAACGTTTGAGTATGCCGATGACATCAGCGGAGAGCACTTGCGTGAACTCATCCTGAGGCGCGGCGGGGAGGGCAACACCACCCACGCCTGCATGCCCGGCTGCATTATCCGCTGTTCGAACATCTTCGCCGGAGAAGACGGCAAGACGATTGTCTCTCCGATTGAGTACGAAACCATCGGTCTGATGGGCTCCAACCTGGGTATCCGCGAGTTGGATATGATAGGCCGCCTGAACTGGCAGGCCAACGACCTGGGTGTCTGCTCCATCGAGTTGGGCGCAGCCCTGGGCGTAGCCGCCGAAGCCGGGTACATGGAATGGGGCGACGGTAAGCGTGCTCTCGAACTGTGCGAAGAAATCCGCAGGAACACCCCGCTCGGGCGTATCCTCGGCTCCGGCGCGGGGATTACCGGGAAAATCCTTGGCATCGAACGCGTCCCGGTGGTGAAGAACCAGGCCATGTCAGCCTACGAGCCGCGCGCCATCAAAGGGATGGGTGTCACTTTTGCCACCTCTCCCCAGGGAGCGGACCACACCTGCGGACTGACCATCCGCGACAAGATCAACCACCGCCTGCCAGCCGGGCAGGTGGAACTTTCCCTCAAGAAGCAGATTGCCATGGCCGGGTACGACTGCCTCGGCGTGTGCATCTTTTCGGCTTTCGGCTTTGCCGTTGCGCCGCCGGAAACTATTCGGGATTTCGTCAATGCCCGCTACGG
>JAPLGV010000142.1 GCA_026389975.1 Chloroflexota bacterium | reverse complement strand
TGAGGATGTGGCCGCGGATCAGGTTGTCCTGGCGGCCGGGGTAAGCCTCCGCCCGGCGGAGATTGGCGGGTGCAGGGCGCTCGGAATCATTCAATTGCGTGTAGCCACTAAGCCCAAGATTGGAGTCCTTTCTTCCGGCGATGAAGTTGTTCCGTCGGGACAGAGTCCGCACCCAGGGCAGGTACGCGACATTAATTCCTATTCTTTAGCTGCACTGATTAAAGAGGCGGGCGGGGAGCCTGCCCTCTACGGCATCGTACCCGACGACCTGGAGGCGATGAAAGCCGCCGCAGCAAGAGCTTTGACCGAGTGCGACGCGGTCATTATCACGGCGGGGTCATCGGCCAGCGCACGGGACACGACCGCCGAAGCGATTGCTGCGCTCGGCGCGCCGGGGGTGCTGGTACACGGCGTCAACGTGCGTCCGGGCAAGCCGACCATCCTGGCGGTGTGCGACGATAAAGCTGTGATCGGACTGCCGGGCAACCCAGTCAGCGCGCTAGTGATCGCGGGACTGTTCGTGGTGCCTTTAATTGAGAAACTGCTGGGGCTGAAGGTTCTGCGTCCGCGCCCGTCGGTCCTGGCGCGGCTGACAGTGAACGTGCCATCCCAGGCCGGGCGCGAGGATTGGGTGCCAGTAAAGTTATTGGTGAATGGTAAATGGGGAATGGGGAATGGGGAGGCGCGCTACCTGGCTGAACCGGTGTTCGGGAAAAGTAATCTTATCTTCTCTCTCGCCGCGGCGAATGGACTGGTGCGCATCCCGCCGGACGCCACCGGTCTCAGCGCGGGGGAGATGGTGGAGGTCGTCAGTTCTTCGTGTTCAATGGAGGAAAGATGAAACCCCATATGTTCCTTCCGGTAATTTTAGTTATCCTGATTTCTGCCTGCGGGGAAGCGATTACTCCTGTTGCTGAAATTCCTTATTTCCCAACGGAAGCTCCCACCGCAACAGCCATGGCTACCGCCACCCCCGAACTAACCTCCACCCTTACCCTACCCACGGAATTTCTGGCGCAGTTTAACGGTACGGCGTACAGTTTCAAGGATAACCAGGTTATTTTCGCCGGACGGGGTGAACCAAATACCGAATAATCACAGCATCAACCAACTATTTAACCGGCACAACCTTTTCGTTTACTCCAGCTGTATCACCAACAAGTCAAAAACAGGGTTCAGGCATCATTACCTTGACGAATGTCTACACCAACGGCTCCACTGTTTACACCGTCATTTCCACACCGCTGAAGCAAAGCACACTTGGCAACATCTGAGTATCCCAAAACGGCTGGCCGTGGATCCAAAATGCGTCCGCAAATCTCACGGGGACGTTTGCCTTTGTCATCGGCTATCTGCCCAAAAAAGGGTGGTTCCAAACAACGGCAGGCAATGTCTAAGCGGTAGAGCAGCTCACATCCGTTATTTCACCCTTAGCAACTAACCCGTATTTTTCACTTGGGCTCTCCTCAACGGGCATTGTTACCTCCCAAATACCCCACCCAAAAATTAGCTATAGCAATTAACAGCACAACACCCAGAATCCGCCGCGCCCAAAGACCGGAGAACTTGCGCGCCCCCAGGTAGGAACCCGCCAGCGCGCCGATAATTCCGAGTGGCAGGAGCGCCGCGCCGAACGCGCCCAGTACGAAATTGCCACCCAGCGCCCGGCCAAGCAGCCCGCTGATGGAGTTCAGCACGATGAACCCGGCCGCGGTGGCGGCGGCTTGTTTCGGGGTCCCCCAGCGGGCGAGGATGATGAGCGGCGAAAGGAAAATCCCGCCGCCGATGCCCACCATCCCAGAGAGCAGTCCGATTCCCGCCCCACAGGTCAGCGCCAGCCAGAGCGGGAACAAATGCAGGTCCTCGGTCCCAGTCTGCGGCTCCGGGCGAGCGAAGAGAATCCGCAGCATCACGTAGGTCAGCACGGCGTAGAGCAGGAGTAAGTACACATCCGCCTGGAGCTTGAAATACCCTCCGAGAAACGCGGCCGGGACGGAAGTCAGCAGGAACGGCAGGAGCAGGTCCAGGCGTAAGGCACCGGCGCGGGTGTAGTTGATGAACGCGATGCTTGCGACGACAATGTTCAAGATCAGGGCGGTGCTGGCCATTATGGCGGGGTCAATCCCGAACTGGCTCATTACCGCCAGGTAACCGGACGCGCCGCCGAAGCCGACGCTGGCGTATAAAAACGCAACTGCCGTGACCAGCACGGAGAGCAGGGGGGAGGGCAGATTATACATGTTCAGCGATTATAATTGAGTTATGTCTATTTACCTCCACGATATTCCTCTTCCCGAAGCCAAAGCCCGGCTCCAATCAGCACTGGAACAGGCGGACCTGTGGCGTGTGCTCGACACGGAGAATATTCCCCTCGACGAAAACGCCATCGGACGCGTCCTGGCCGAACCGGTCTGGGCGAAGATTTCCTCGCCGCATTACCACGCCTCGGCCATGGACGGGTTCGCCGTCCGTGCCGCGGACACGGCGGGGGCGCAGCCATCCAATCCAGTCACGCTGCTAGTCGGACTCTTCGACAGTGCTCCCCCTTCGGGGACTTCGCAGGGCAGGCCCGATACATGCTATCTCGACACCGGCGACGCCCTGCCCGAAGTTTTCGACGCGGTCATTCCAATCGAGAATGTCGAATCGCTCGACGAGCGGGGCGAAATCACCCCGGCCATCCGTCGCCCGGCTTCCATCCGCATCCGGGCGGCGGTGACCCCCTGGAGTCACGTCCGCCCGCTGGGGGAGGATATCGTGCAGACGCAGTTGGTGCTGCCTGCTGGTCAGGTCTTGCGCCCCGTAGACCTGGGCGCGGTGGCCGCTTCCGGGCATCAGTCTGTGAAGGTAGCGCGCAAGCCGCGCGTTGCCATCCTGCCGACCGGCACGGAATTGGTCCCGCTTGGCTCCGACCTGAAGGCGGGCGATATCCTCGAATACAACTCGCTGGTACTGGCAGCGCAGATCAAAGCCTGGGGCGGCGACCCGACGCGTTTCTCGATTACTCCGGATAACTTCGATGCCATCTGCACCCGTGTGGAGGAAGCCGCGCGTGAGCATGACCTGATCCTGCTCAACGCCGGTTCCTCGGCAGGTGCGGAGGATTTCTCGGCGCAGGTGGTGGAAAAGCTCGGCACGCTGCTGGTGCATGGTGTGGCGGTGCGGCCGGGGCATCCGGTGATTCTAGGAGTAATCAGGAATCAGGAAACAGGTAATCAGGAAAGCAGATCCCCTGATCACCCAATTCCTCATCCCCTAATCCCTAATCCCTTGATCCCCATTATTGGCGTTCCCGGTTATCCAGTCTCGGCTGCGCTGACGGGGGAGATCTTTGTTGAGCCGCTGATTGCCCAATGGACAGGCCGCCACCCGCAGGAGTTGCCAGTTGAGCAGGCGTACCTGACCCGCAAAATCACTTCCCCTGGCGGCGATGACGATTATGTGCGTGTGGCGGTTGGAAAGGTGGGCGACAAGTTGCTGGCCGCGCCGCTGGCGCGCGGGGCGGGTGTCATCTCGTCCCTGGTGCGTGCGGATGGGCTGGTGCTCCTACCGCGCGGCGTGCAGGGCGCAGAGGCCGGGGAAGTAGTGGATGTGCATCTCTATCGTTCGCGCGCCGAACTTGACCGTACGATTTTCTGCATCGGCTCCCACGATATGACCCTCGACCTGCTGGCGCAGTTCCTTTCTGAGCATAACCGGCGGCTGGCCTCGGCCAACGTTGGTTCGCAGGGCGGACTTATCGCACTGAAACGCGGCGAGGCACACCTGGCCGGGTCGCACTTGCTGGACCCGGAAACCGGTGAGTACAATCTCTCTTACATCCGCCAATATATGAGCGGTGTCTCAATGAACGTGTACGGATTCGTTGGACGCGAACAGGGGCTGATGGTGAGACGGGGCAATCCCAAGATGGTGAAAAGCCTTAGCGACCTCAGCCGGCCCGAGGTCCGATTTGTTAACCGTCAACGCGG
>JAPLGV010000315.1 GCA_026389975.1 Chloroflexota bacterium | reverse complement strand
TGCCCCGGCCTATGCCCGCCTCGCCCACGAGGACATTTTCAACCGGCACCAACGCATCGTGAAAGACCAACCGGCCCGTCCCGCCGCCGCGCGTACCCATCAGCCCGTAAACGTAATCCACTTTGACGCCCTCGCCGCGTTCCACCAGGAAAGCGGTCATGGCTTTCTTAGGATCGTCAATGCCTTCGATTTTTCCGTAGACCAGCAGCAAGTCCGCGCCTTCGGCCCCGACTACGAATCGCTTCTGGCCATTGAGGTAGAACATATCCCCCTCGCGGCGGGCGCGGGTGGTGGCCGCGAAGAAGTCCGAGCCGCCGCGTGGTTCGGTCAACCCCTCGGCGACGGTCATCTGGCCACACAGCACCGGTTTGAGGTATTTATCCTTCTGCTCCTGGCTGCCGAAAGCCTGGATTGCCTCACCGACGATGGATACCAGCGAATACAGGCAGGCCAGTGAGGTGCCGAGCGTACCGGCTTCCTCCAGGGCGACCAGTTCTGAAGTCCAGGGCAGACCGCGCCCACCCCACTGTGGGTCGAAGCGCAGCCCCAGCAGGTTGCGGCGGGCGGCTTCCTGTAGAAACTCGCGCGGATAGGTCACTTTTTCCGCGTCCATATCCAGCAGCAACTGGCGCGGGATGGAACGTACGAATGCCTGCATTTCGGCGCGCAGGGCTTTCTCATCGGCGGTCAACATGGATTCGATGGACATACAAGCCTCCTTTGCCTGGAGACGCCTGCCGTATGAACCTGCGGCTGGGGAGCTAAGTCCCTTTAAGTGGACTTGGGATATCAGCCCGGGAATTCATTCCCGGTGCGGGCGTGACCAGATTTCACTTTGACATCAAATTCAAACATTGATTGGTTTATCCTGTCTGAATGGGTAACGATATTTTCATGGCTTTCGCGCCAGACGGTCGGAGAGCGGGTTACCGACAATCCAGACCATCAGCAGTTGTACCAACGCTCCTGCACTTGCATATGCAAACAGGTCAGCGATCAGCGGCAGCGGCCCGGGACCAAATACGATCAGGCTTGTGGTGAGGCTATACAGATAATCACGCGTGACCCCGAAGAGAGCCAACACCATTAGAAAGACGACCAGGCCACGCATATCCCAGCGTCTGATCACGCGCCAGCCAACCAGTCCCAGCGCCGCGCCATAGAACAAAGCGGCGGCGATATACCAGGCAATAGGAGCGCGGCCTGTCGTCACTGATGGATAATGCCACCACCCCAGTCGAGCCGCGAGGCTGTCGTAAAACATGACCAGGGGAATGATGGGAAGCGCCCCCACCAGCGCGCCTGCAATGCGTCGCGGCGTAGCGCGGGTGAAAAAAGCGGTCACCGCCAACATAAGCGCCGTGCTGATTATTCCAAGGGCAAGGATTTTGGGGTCAAGAAAATTCATGGTAACCCTCGTCTTTCAATTTTAAACACTCCGCGCTCCTTCCAGGATTTGCCCGGCTGTCTACCACCAAAACACGGACACTCTATGCGCTGAAATGCTTGATAAAAACTCGTCTGCGCTTGTGCTGTCTCTTCTCGTAGTATTTCCATTGTCTTTGGACGTTCTGATTCGTCTCGAGCTCCGGATTGGATTCTACTTTTGTAATGCCGAGTTTGTTGAATACGCCGTGCATTTTGTTCATCAGGATGGCGTTCACGCCTTTGCCCTGATATTCCGACCGGACGGCGACCAGGTACAGGTCTGCCCGGTCGTTCTTTTTGAGTGCTCTCAGGAGATAAATAAACCCAAACGGGAAGAGCTGTCCCTTTGTTTTTTGCAGTGCCAGGGATAGTGACGGCATGACGATGCCAAAGGCAACCATGCGGTTATTCTGGTCCATAACCATCGGCACGAAGTCGGGGGTCACGAAGCCGAAGTATTGATCAATGTAAGCCTCGATCTGTTTTTCGGTCAGCGGTACAACGCCGTACAAATGCTTATATTCGTCATCCAGCAACTGAAACAGTTCTCTTGCGTATAGCAGCAGTTCTTTCTTGTTATGTAATTCCAGCAGTTTAAGCTTGTTGCGCCGCAGGGCAATATCCGCAATCCGGGCGATGGTCTCATTGGGTTCGGGGGGTACCGAAAACTCATATTCCATCCAGTCGGTATCTTTCACATACCCCAATTTTTCCATGTGTTTTGGGTAATAAGGATGGTTATAGAGGGTGGCCAGTGTGCCAAGCTCGTCGAAGCCTTCCACGAGCATCCCCTCCCGGTCCAGATCGGTAAAGCCGAGCGGACCATGCACGGCGGTCATGCCGGCTTCCTTCGCCCAGGCTTCGACCGTATTCATTAAGGCCTCGGATACGCTCGGATCGTCAATAAAATCAATCCAACCGAAACGCATATAGCGTTGTCCCCATTTTTCGATATGCCGCCGGTTAAGGATGGCAGCCACCCGGCCGACAATGCGCCCGTCTCGATAGGCCAGCCAGGTGCGTGCCTGGCAGTGTTCAAAAGCGGGATTCTTGTCCTGGCGCAGGGTGTTGAGTTCGTCGAACAGGAGCGTAGGAACCCAATTCGGGTTGCCGCGGTACAGATCGAAGGGAAAATGGATGAACAATCTTAGCTCCTTCAGCGTCGTCACTTCTTTGATTTGTACATCCATGAAATTATCTTTTCTGTTTTTTTTACTTTCGGCGGTTACGGCCCCAGCCCGGCTTTTTCGGCTTTTCAGCAGGCGCACTTTTCCCGGAAGGCAGCGCCACGGGGGCGTGGAGGGTCTGCTGGTAGTACTCATCCAGCAGCATGGTGATAATGGGCAATTCTTCTTCGCTTTCGGCCAAGCTGCGAGCGAGCGGCGTAAACCGGCGCGAGCGCTCAGACTGGAGCTTATCCCGCCCGCGCAGGCGCGCTTCGAGCAGGGCTGTGGTTCGTTCTGCCACCACGGCAGCCACGTCCGCGTCGGAGGGGATGGGGCGTTCTTCAAAGGGGATGCTGAAGGTTTTGGCAATCTTGTCGAGCGTGTACTTTTCCAGCCGGTTGACCAGGGAGATGGCCACACCGCTGGCTCCGGCGCGCCCGGTCCGACCGGCGCGGTGGATGTAGCCTTCCAGCTCATCGGGTGGTTCGTAACAGATGATGTGCGATAGGGCGGGGATGTCGAGCCCGCGCGCCGCCACGTCGGTGGCGACCAGAAAGCGCAAGGTGCCGCGCCGGACACGGTCGAGCACCCGCTCGCGGTCGGACTGGGAGAGATCGGCGCTCAACTCGTCCGCGTCGTAGCCGAAGCGCTGCAAGACCACCGAAACATAATGGACCCGGGCTTTGGTGTTGCAAAAGATGATGGCGGAAGTGGGGTTTTCCACCTCGATCAGGCGCACCAGGCTGCGATCCTTGTCCATGCCG
>JAPLGV010000219.1 GCA_026389975.1 Chloroflexota bacterium | reverse complement strand
CCGTCAACGATTTTATACGAGTGCACATTACGAGATCACAGACGTTGTTGATCGCGTGGGCACCGGGGATGCTTTTGCGGGAGGTTTGATTTATGGCTTGTATATGGGTATGGGGGAAGAAGCCGCTCTCAATTTTGCTGCTGCTGCCTCTTGTCTAAAGCATTCAATACCTGGTGATATGAATCTGGTTAGTATCGACGAAGTGCAACAACTATTAAGCGGAGAGGTCTCGGGGAGGGTAAAAAGATAGCTCAGCGTTCACACCATAGTTTATCGGCTGATGCAGTTCAATAATCGAATGTAATCCAAATCATAGAAGAGAGTGATGATAAATAGTAGCTTACCATTCGGTCAAAATATGACATGATTTTGAAAATGTGGTAAGCTATCGGCTTTATAGGCTTACCCTGAAATTGTCCTTGAAACAACGCGCCAACGCGGCCAAAGCGTTGATGGCCTTGGTATAGGATAATCCAAACCTTTGCATAGCGAGCGAGGTGGCTTTGCTCTCCGCCCTTGAGACTTCCGAAGTTTCGAAGTCCTTTGGCGCTTCGGAAGTCTGGGGAATTGGAGACTTTTCAGTACTGCCCCCGAAGACTCCCTTAGGCGACAAAAGCCTCTTCGTGCTATAATTTTCCTAACGCGTCCAACCGTAGGGACTAGACCAGGTCTAGCCCACGGACTAGCACCACAGCGCATAATTCGTCCTTACACTTCCGGGAATCAAAAACAGCGGTTTGTTCGCAGCCGTTTTTATCGAATTTCTTTTTGCCGTTCGTCAACCAATACCTTAAATGCACAAGTCCCCTTCAGAGAACCTTGTAGGTTTCTGAGACGTTGCTCAATACATCTCTTTGGCGGTTTATCTTCCCCCAAGCACGTATTTCTAGTTTGGCGGTAGTATCTCCGCATGGGCTTTGGCCCTGCTGGCTACAGCTCTTACCCACAAAATCCGCCACTCCCAGAATTTTCGCAGACGACCGAATTGACCGCCAATTTATGGAAAGTTCCAGACGGAGACACCGCCAAACCAAAGCACGCTTTCCGTAGATGTGGACCGCCTCGGTTTCGTCAACTTTCCCCACCCCCATCGCACCAGCCGCCACAGTTCTTTTCTTGGCGCTCTTTACCCTTCGATCGAATGATGCGCAACGAACGCCGTCCGGCGCCCGGACGGACACAGGGCGCAGCCCCCTCCCCCCTCCCAAACCCAACCCCCCACCCCATGAAGCCGCCAAGTTTGCGAAGATTTTCCATGGTTATCCTGGCATTCTTCGCGCCCTTGGCGGTTTTTATCTTAGTCGATCACGGGGCTCTCGAGAGATCTTATCTAGGGTAAAAGCAGCCCTTCCAGATAACCATGCAGCTCCGTCAATACGAAGGCCTGGCAAGTCTGAGGCTGAAGGAGCACGAGTGTGTCCTCAGCGTTGAAATTCAATAAGCCAATTCCCAGCCAATCTCCACTCCAGACAATGGTGCTGGACCCGCTGGCAACCAGATGGCGATCCGTGCCGTCCATGCGCACGAGATACACGTTCATGACTCGATCGCGATAAGCGATCCAGGTGCCGTCCGGCGAAATCGTCGCGTTGGGAGCTTTGAGCGAGGCATCCTCCAGGACAAACAAGGTCTTTACTTCACCGGTCGCCAGGTCAATTGCATACAGAGTCTGTCCATCCAGACCTGGAGCGGTGAAATACAACTGTGCCCCGTCCAGCGACCATCCGGCCAGTGCCCCTTGGTTCGAGTCATCGAACAGGCGGCGCAGTTGGGTACCATCCGGTGCGATCAGGGAGATATGCGTCCCGTTGACGCTGTTGATGAACGCAATCCATTTCCCATCCGGCGACCAGAGCGGGTTGTAATCGTTGCCGTTGGTACCGGGGAGCGCCGTCACCTGGCCGGATTGAAGGTCGGCCATATACAACACGTCATAGGAATAGACTACCCGGGTGCCGTCCGGAGAGAGAGCGGGCCAGTTTCCAAGGTTGGCGACGACCTGCCTCTGGCTGCCATCCAAGTTGGCGAGGACAACACCCCAGGTCCCACTTTCTTCCAACTTCTGGTAGAGTAGCGCCTTCCCAGTCATGTTCGCCGGAACAGGGGCAAGCTGGGGCTGATTATCCTCCGTCACCACGCAAACAGAGTTTAGCGTTGCCTGGAGACTTGGAGCTGCGGTGGGCAGCACGTCCGGCTGCCAGGTTACGGACCAGGGACCGGAGACGAGCACCATCTGGATCGAGAGCACGACAGTCAATTTACCAGCAGGCGGCGTGTTCGCGTACGTATAGCTCAGCTGATGGTATCCCTGACTGTCGGGGCCGCCCCCACCACTCCCGACGGCGCTGTCGCCTTCGAACCACGCACCCACGCTGACCACCTGCGGACCGGGCTGGAGCATGAATGAGTAACCGTCCGCTTGCCGGCGGATGGCTATAAGGCGGGCGTGGTAGCCGTTCATATCCACATCCTTGTTCAAGGCCCATTCCTGACCTGCCTGGGGATTGGGGCCGGTGTCAAACGCAAATTTAATCTGCTGTTCGGGCAGACGGACCATGGCCTCCTGTAAGGTAATGGTCAGCGGCCAGGCAAACTGCTTGCCTTTGGTCTTGAATGCCCATGGGAAATAATCAGTCGTGGATACGGGAAATTGTACGTCATAGGCCGGTTCAGTGGCGACGGCCTGTCCCTTGGCGTCGGTGACCTTCAATGCTCCGGTCTGGTCGCTGCCGATGACAGTCTGCCCATTGGACAGGTTTACAGTATGGAAAGCTCCAATAAGAATATAGCCATCGTCCAATTCCACGTATTTTTCCAGCGTCAAGAGCGACTGGAACGAGGCAGGTGTGCCCGCCTGGTCCGTCTGCACAGGTGATGGGGAAATCTCGATGACCGGATTGACGGTCATCTCCGGCGGAGCGGGCACAAAATGCATGGAAACTTCCCAATCTTCCGGGAGCTTGCCGGGGATCGTGCCACCGATGCAATCTACGATGAGTGTGGTTTCATCCACGCCGGCAGGTAGCGGGCCAAACTCCAGCCGGTTCTGGAAGAAGCTCCAGTTGCCACCCCCGATAGTTCCGCCATCCAAAAGTGTCCCATCCGGCAGGCGCAGCCTGGCCGCGCCCAGACAGCCCAGATCGCTCTCGTTGCTCGGATAGGCATCCAGAGGCACGCCTTTGATGTTTACAATCACAACCGTTTTATCCGCGCTGAGGAGGGCTTCGGTCACAGTCAGTGGGGGCGCTTTGATCGACGATCCCCTCGCCGGGGATGTAGCGAAAGAGCTGTCGCACGCCGGCATAGACACGCTGGGGGCCGATGATCAGGGTGGACGCAATCAGCAATGTGATTACAACCAGGAATGCGATCCAGGCTGGCCGCAAATAGAATGGTTGCAAAGCTTTACGGTTTTTTAAGTCGGCCTGGTGCACCAGGTCGGTATGAAGCCGGTTGACAAACTCCGGGAGGGCTTGAGGCACTGCAATGGCGGCCCGGATCTTATCTTCCAATTGTGTGGAAGGAGTAAAGTTATTCATGAGAGACCTCCAACTGGCTTTGCAACCGGGCCAGCAACCGATATAACGACTTCTTCACCGCATCTTCACTGCGATTTAGTAAACGGCCAATCTCTGAAAAACTTAATTCAGCGATATAGCGTAAACGGATTAACTCGTGCTCTTCTTCAGGTAAAGCACTGATTAATTTTGCAAGGGCGGCAATTTGCTCCGTTTGGATCACCTGTTGGAGTAGATCGGTCTCCAATGGAACCCTCTCTGCATTTTCCAACGATACCTGCTGCCGCTGCGTTCGGAAGTGATCCATCGCTTTCCTGCGCGCGATGGCAAACAGCCAGGCCGCAAAGTGTCCCTTGTGATGATAACGGTCCAGGGCTTCTAAAGCAGCCAGAAAAGTCTGGGCTGTGGCGTCTTCAGCTTCCGGGAGGCTTCCAATCCGGCTGTAAAGATAGCGGGAGATGGGCTGAATATAGAGATGATAGATTTGCCCAAACTCCCTGGGATCCTTTTTTGCAGCCGCGATCAGGTTGGCTTCATCAGGTTTCTCGCAATCTTCAGTCAAAGATGTTCGTGTTATTGTTTCGGTCATGAATCTCTTTTTTCCCATGGGCAATTTGTATAGAGCTCTATAAGTAAATCGGGGAAACAGGTAAAAAGTGACAAATCCAAAGCTCTGATAGTGAAATTATGTGCTTTTATTCAGACTAAGGCAAGTATTGCCTAATTTACTCCCGACCGGGTAAGTTGTGGGCTTATTTTGCGAAGTAGAAGTGACACCTTATTTGCTACGTTTTAGTGGATTATCCCCTATATTCTACATACTACTTCACCCAACTCAAATTGTGTGAAGCAGAAATAGCATCAATAATCATGCAATCATAGGCGCATCGCTCAGCCAAAATACCATTTTATCCGAAGGCTTCGCAAGGGAAGCAACCAGATCTCGTTATCCTTTTTTTTGAAGTAATAAATTACACGCCCACCGGGCGATGGGTATGGGGGAAAAGAAGAATTATGTAAATTGTCCCCGGAGGCGATGTGTCCCGAAGAACATATAGAACCATAGCATTGCGAGCTATGGTTCTCGTTTTGTTGCGAGAAAAACTCGATTACCGATCGGAATCTAGCCTGTAGTGCAATACCCTTAAGCCAGCAGCAGTTTTTCGCCCAAGGCATTCAAATCTATCAGGTATTGGTCCACCTGTGGGGACTGAATCCACCGTACAGCTTCCCAGTCAGCCTTTGTCGCCGAACAGAGCAAACGCGCCAGATCTGCTGGAAATACTCCGGCAGCTTTACCTTGAGCGCCCGAGATAGCCTCTTCCAACGATAATCCCTTTAGTTGGCAGAAACCCCAAATATCTGCAAAATCTTTTGGCTCTTCGCGGTCAAGTAAAGCAGTGATCTTATTGGCTAAAATATTTTCAGCGCTGTCCAACCTTCCCAGAATGGGGTGATCACGGACTGCACCCACCCGACTGGGCACATCATTGATCAATTCAATCTTCAGTACCACTTCTCCATGTGTAAGGGTTATTCGAAAAAATCGTTCTTCGCGGAGCCCGACAATCAATTCCCCTATTTTTTCGCCTGATAGTGCATGAATCACGCGCTCGGCCCACAAACCAAAGTTTTTGTCATCATCCGCAAACAAATCGATATCATCAGAGAATCGGTGGTTGAGATAGCCGCGTGATGCAGCTGTACCGCCAGACAGATAGAGCCCTGTTTCTATCTTCTGGATTAAAGCTAAAACCTGATCCTGCAAAGGGTAGAGGTGTTCGTAGAAATAAGAAGGGTTATTCATGGCACAATTCCGGGTGTTTTTTCGGTAGCCATTGCACCAGGAAATCCAATCCGCGCTTACGGCTAACTGAACGAATGCCATTTCTCCAGCGCGGCCAGTATTTCACCAGTCGGGCATAACCAATCTGTTGCACGATGTCCTTATAAGAGGCATATTCAAGCAATCTACGGGCGGCCCAGTCTTGATCGAATTTCCCCATGATTTTCTTCCCAGCCAAAATATCTTTGAACTGGGCCTCTTCGATATCGTAATCCCAAACATAAGGAAGTTTCATTACAATGCAATCTCTCCAACTGGATTATATCAATTTTTTCTCCAGTGATCTGAACATCGCTTGACCTCGTGCTGGCAGCCCTAGGCATCTACCATTTCAGTTTGCCTGAATACCCCCATAACTAATACCGTATAGAACATCGCGTAATACGAACGATAGATAACGCCTCGCCAAAGGCCATGTTCGCGCAATGCTTCGGCTTCTTCAAGGGTTTCTCGCGCTTGTCCAACCCGTAGACGAATAGCCTGCCTGATCTCTTCATTCATATTACAACGCCATCCGTCTCAATTGCCTTGATAATCGGCTGACCAGCCATCTGTTTACTATAGATCAAGGTGGATATTACTATACCCGTCTCCAGGCTGACTTCCCAGGCAATCTCGCTGATTTTTCGTCGCATATCTGGCGTAACAGTAGGGCCTTCGATGTAAAGATCTAGGTCAGAATCAGGTGCAGCATCCCCCCGAGCGCGCGAACCATACACCATCAGCCGCTTAACGGGGGCAACTTTAAGCAGACGGTGTTTAACCTTACGGGCAATTCTGGCATCTATCCGCGAGAGCATGACTACATTATACAGCAACAAAGGGCCTCCGATATATTCAAACCTCGACGGTCCACATTGCTACCCAATCACGGCCTAATGTTTACCGACCTAAAATCCGCCCGACTAACCAGGTCGGGCGGATTTTGCGAAGTAGAATTGACATCACATTTGCTTCGTTTTCACGGTTTATCCCCTTTATTATTCAAAACTACTCCACCCAACTCTACTTGTGCGCTGTGACATTGTATCAATGTCTACCATTTTTGTTCAACAATGGAAGATGCAGGTAATTACGTGCAGCAGTTCCAGTTATTCTACGTTTCCATTGACATTCAAACAGCCGTTCAGGTCTTTTCAAGAATAGGTTGTAGGTAAGGAAATCGCTGATCCTGAATGCCTTCTAAAAAATAAACTGTATAATATTAGCAGCTGCAAGGAGAAAGAGGTTGTATTATGCAAATAAACTGGAATAACATTCGTCCTATCGATAACTCACTAAACGATGGATTTGAAGAATTAATTCGACAGCTAGCCAGGAGGGAGGATATTGAGGGCAAGCACAAGTTTGTACCTCTAGGAAAGCCAGATGCTGGCGTAGAATGTTTTTGGATTCTTGATAGTGGAAATGAGTGGGGTTGGCAAGCAAAGTTTTTTACCTCGAGTCTAAATACCACACAATGGGGTGAAATAGATCATTCAGTTGAGACTGCAATAGAAAAACATCCAAGCCTAGAGAAATACTTCATTGCCTTACCAATCGACCCGCCAAATGCAAGGCTCGGGAATCAAAAACAGCGGTTTGTTCGCCGCCGTTTTTTGTAGCCATCTTTATCGAATTTCTTTTTGCCGTTCGTCAACCAATACCTTAAGTGCGCCGCTCCCCTTCAGAGAACC
>JAPLGV010000233.1 GCA_026389975.1 Chloroflexota bacterium | reverse complement strand
GGCGACCGCACCTCGGCCTATTCTTACCTCAACCTGGCCAGGACGTTCGATCCCAACGGGCCCTATGGCTGGCAGGCCGGGCGTTTGTTGGAGCAATATTTTCCCTAAAGTTACTTCTCCCACAGGGAGAGGGTCAGGAGAGAGCAAACATCTATGAAAATCATGCGCGGCTTGTTCCTTGTCATCTTTTTGACCGCCTGCCAGTCATCCTTGATTGCCGAGCTGGTGACACAATCAGGTGAGGCTCTCTACCACGACGATTTCTCCGATCCTGCAAGCGGCTGGCTCCAAACGGTCAGTACGAACGGCACCCTGGGATACGCCGACGGCGCCTACCATATGCTGGTGCAGTCCGCCGGTTATGATCTGCGGGCTGTCTCCGGGCAGACTTACGGGGACGTACAAATAGAGGCGGATGCGACCCGGCTGGCGGGTCCGGTGAGCAACCGCTTAGGTCTGATATGCCGCTTCCAGGATATGGATAATTATTACTTTTTCATTATCTCCAGTGACGGTTACTATGCCATCGGAAAAATCAAGAATGGCGCGGCCTCCCTGCTCGGACAGGAAATGATGGCGTACAGCGCCGCCATCGTGCAGGGTAGCGCTCCCAACCGCCTGCGTTTTGACTGCATTGGGAATACCCTGACGGGAACTGTCAACGGCCAGGCCATCGCAATCACCAACGATGCCGATTTTTCCGGCGGCGATGCCGGTCTCATCACCGGGGCGTTTGACGAAACCGGCGTGGATGTGAGTTTTGATAATTTTATGGTGATAAAACCGTGAGGAGAGAACAGAGAAAGGAGAATAGAGATTCGGTTTGCCTCTGTCATCTCACTGTTCTCTGATCTCGAAACATTTACTCTCTGGCAAAATGAAAATCTTCCTCGACACTATCGGCTGCCGCCTGAACCAGGCGGAAATCGAATCCCTGGCCCGTCAGTTTCGGGCTGCCGGGCATGAGATTGTTGCCACCGCCGCCGAAGCAGACTTGGCGGTGGTCAACACCTGCACCGTCACCGCCGAAGCCGCCTCGGATTCGCGCGCCGCCATCCGCCGGGCAAAACGCCTGGGGGCGGGCGACATTGTCGTTACCGGCTGCTGGGCCACTCTTGAACCGGACAAGGCTGCGTCGCTACCCGGCGTGACCCGCATCGTCCCCAACCTGCAAAAGGACAGCCTGGCCGCCGACCTGCTCGGCCTGCCGCAGGAGTTCTTCGACCTCGAGCCAATTGCCCGCCAACCACTGCCCGGTCTGCACCAGCGCACACGGGCGTTCATCAAAGTTCAGGATGGATGTGACAACGCCTGCACCTTTTGCATCACGAGGCTGGCACGCGGTGCCTCGCGTTCCCGCCCGTTGGATGAGATTGTCACTGATATCGATTCAGCGCTGAATGGAGGGGCTCAGGAAATCGTGCTGACCGGCGTCCATCTCGGCTCGTGGGGGCTGGACTTCCAGCCTGCCCGCCGCATCCCGGACCTGGTTTCTGCGCTCCTGGCCCGGACGTCTGCACCCCGCCTGCGCCTGTCCTCGCTCGAACCCTGGGATTTGGAGGCGGATTTCTTCAGCCTGTGGCGCGACCCCCGCCTGTGCCGCCATCTGCACCTGCCCCTGCAATCCGGGAGCGCCAGTGTGTTGAGACGCATGGCCCGCAAGACCGCGCCGGACAGCTTCGCCGCACTGGTACAGTTGGCGCGGGCGGCCATCCCGGAGGTAGCCATCACCACGGATATCATCGTCGGTTTCCCCGGCGAGACGGACGAAGAATTTGCCGAGACGCTGGAGTTCGTCAGGTCCATGCACTTCGCGGGAGGGCACGTTTTCAGCTACTCGGCCCGTCCCGGCACCCCGGCGAGGCGTATGAAGGGACAGGTGCACGGTAAATTGGTCAAAGCCCGCAGCGCCACCCTGCGGACGGTCCTGGCTGAATCCGCTGAAGCCTACCGCCGGAAATTCATCGGAAAAACGATGCCTGTACTGTGGGAGGCTACATCCATTCTCACAGATGAAGGCTGGCAAATCGAAGGACTGACAGATAACTATCTGCGTGTCACAGCGATTGCAGCGGAGCCGAGGTGGAACCGGGTGGATGCAGTGCATCTTACCGATTTGCGTGAAAATGGGTTGACGGGAAAGCAGATAAATACGGTATAATAAGTTGCGTAAGGGGTTGCCCTTCCAGACTTTATAAAAGGAGACTGATCATGGATAACAAAGTTGTAAAAATCATCTTAGCAATTTTCATCCCGCCTCTGGCTATCTACCTGCACGAGGGAAACAAGGTCACAAAAAATTTCTGGATCGACTTGGCGCTATGGATTCTCCTGTTCGGCATTGGCGGCATTATCTACGCCCTCTATATCATCTTGAAATAGTCCAGATTGAGATTGTGTGAATAAATGGGCGGACGAAGAGTCCGTCCATTTGATTCTTTGGCACTTGTTTGGGGTGAGGCAGGCTCCGGTGGTTCAGTAGAAGGGAGCTCGTGAAGAATTCTCCTGAGATGGAAATTCATCGGTTCCTTCTCGATGATCGGATAGGCCAGCTCCATTTCGCGGATTGTCACAGCCGAATC
>JAPLGV010000086.1 GCA_026389975.1 Chloroflexota bacterium | reverse complement strand
TTCAGGATGACTGGAAGATTTGCCCTTATTGCGGTAAAAAAATGTAACCAGCCAGTGTCCCGTGCTGGAACCGGGACTACCACGCGGCCATCCAATCAAAACAGTAACTTTCAGGCCTTCGAGGCGTAACTCGGAGGCCTGATGTTTGACGGCGCCTAGATTTATTCTTGGTTTTTTCTCTGTGAACTCTCCCGGAAGAACACCGGGACGGTGCGTGCTTTTGTCATCCCCACAGTGGGCCGTGGTGATGATTTTTAAACCCAACTCTTTAGCCGCTCCCCACAAGAATGCGTAAAGTGATGTGTTGTGATTCGTGATAGACTTGCACAAACTTATGAAGCCAAAACACTGGTTCGTCTTTATTTTGCTCGGCGTGGTTTGGAGCGCCTCCTTCCTGTGGATCAAGATTGCCGTGCAGGAAGTCGGTCCGTTTACGCTGGTCGGGTTGCGCGTCGTCTTCGGCGCGCTGACCGGCATCCTGGCGACCATTTTCCTGCGCACACCGTGGCCGCGGGACCGTGCCACCTGGATCACCTATTCCATTCTGGGCGTCACCAGCGTCGCCATCCCTTTTGTCCTGATCTCTTGGGGCGAGAAGACCATCGACTCGGCGGTGGCATCCATCTTGAATGCCAGTGTGCCGCTCTTCACCATCATCCTCGCTCACTATACCCTGCGAGACGACCGCATGACCGCCCAGAAAATACTCGGCCTGCTGGTAGGCTTCGGCGGCGTGGTTGTTCTGCTCAGCAAGGATTTGCAGCCCGACGGGCACAATTCCATTCTCGGGCAAGCTGCGGTCATCATTGCTTCACTTTTCTACGCCGGGAGTACTGTCTTCGCCCGCGCTAAAACGGAGCACGTTCCCGGTCTGGTGCGGGGGGCTGCCCCCCTGTTGACAGCCAGCGTAGTGATGTGGGCAATCATCCCGGTTGTCGAAAAACCGGTCCACCTGCCGTCCCTGCCCATCACCTGGGTGGCCTTGGTCTGGCTGGGCGTACTCGGCTCAAGCCTGGCACTCATTTTATGGTACTATCTCCTGCACGAGATTGGCCCAACCCGCACCACGCTGGTCAGTTATATCTTTCCGCTGGGCGGCGTGATTCTGGGCGTGGTCTTCCTCCGTGAAGAACTTACCTGGCAGTTGTTTCTCGGCGCGCTGCTCATCCTTGCCAGCATCGTGGTTGTTAATTGGAATCCCCGAAAATGATTTACCACAGAGGACAGGGAGACCACAGAGATGGCTTGATCTTCTCCGTGTTCTCCCCCGGCACCTCCCGGCAATTGCGTCCGGGGCAAGTGTACGACCGGGGCAGGTGAGTAGTCTCTGTGGTGAGAAAAAAACATGACTGATTTTCGTACCGGTTTTATTGCCATCCTCGGCAAACCCAATGTGGGCAAGTCCACGTTGGTCAACACCCTGCTCGGCCAGAAAATTGCCGCTGTCTCTCCCCGCCCGCAGACCACCCGCCGTCGTCAACTCGGCATCCTGACCACTGCCGACGCCCAACTCGTCTTTGTGGACACGCCCGGGGTTCATACCCCGCGTCACAAACTCGGCCAGTTCTTCAACCAGGAAGCCGAGGAAGCCCTGGACGGCGTGGATATCATTCTCTTCCTCGTGGACGCCGGCACCGAGCCGGACGAGGACGATCAGCGGATTGCCAGCCTGCTCTCGATGCTGCGCCGCAGGCCGGAGCTGGTGTTGGGCCTTAACAAACTCGATCTGCTCCCGGCTGAGGCGTTTGAGACGCGTCGAGCCGCGTACCAGGCCCTGGTCCCGGATGCTCCGGCGCTGGCCTTTTCGGCGACGAGCCGCGCCGGGCTGGACGAATTGATGGCTGCACTGACCGCACGTCTGCCGGTTCGCCCGCCGGAGTTTCCCGAAGAACAGCTGACCGACCTCTACGAGCGCGAGATCGCGGCGGAGTTGATCCGCGAAGCGGCGCTCATCTTCCTGCGTGACGAGGTCCCGCACGCCCTGGCTGTCCGCATGGATGAGTTCACGGAGCGCGGCGAAGAGGGTGCTTTCATCTCCGCCACGCTGTTCGTCGAGCGCGATTCGCAGAAGGGTATTGTCATCGGCGAAGGCGGGGCGATGCTCAAAAAGATTGGCTCGGCGGCGCGTAAAGAAATCGAAGCCATGAGCGGGCGCAAGGTCTTTCTTGAACTGCGCGTCAAGCTGTCGAAAAACTGGCGTGACGATGAGGACGCCCTGCGCCGGTTTGGGTATAAAATCAAGAAATAGCCGGGGCATTCTCCCCGCATTGAGACAAAGGAAACCATGCTGACGACGCTCTTGTTCATCGCCGTACTGGCCATCGCCGTGGCAGACTGGGTGGCTGTTGCCAAAGGCTGGAAGAAAATCGAAACCATCGCCAAACCGATGACGATGGTGCTCTTGTTCGCCTATCTGGCGCTGGCCGGCGGCTTCGGCGCAACGCCGCTGATCTACTTCGGGCTGGGCATCTTCTTCTCGCTGGCCGGGGATATTTTCCTGATGATTTCCTACGCCCGCTTCTCGAACCGCTGGTTCCTGCCGGGCCTGGCGGCCTTCATGTTGGCGCATATGGCCTATATCATCGGTCTGAACATGCCGTTCGGGGAACCCTCGCCGTTATGGGCGATTGGAATCGGCATCATCCTGGCAATGACGGCGGGGCGCATCCTGCGGCGCATCCTTGCCGGGGTGCGCGAGAAGGGACTGCGGCGGCTGGTTGTGCCGGTGATGGCTTATGGAATGGTCATTACGCTCATGCTGCTGTCGGCCATCCTGACCATCTACCGCGTCGACTGGAAAACCTCCGCCTCCGGACTGGTGAGCCTGGGGGCCATTCTGTTCTATTTCTCCGACATCATCCTGGCCTGGAACAAGTTTGTCAAGCCTGTCAGGAACGGCCGCGTGATGAATATGGCTGCGTATCACCTGGGGCAGATTGCACTGATCGCAGGAGTGGTCCTGCAATTTGCGTGGTAGTCCCAGTTCCCTGACGGGGCAAAGCAACCAGGGGTCTGACGAATGATACCAACCCCCGGAGAGTGTCAATCTCCGGGGATTTCATTTAAGCCTTTTTGAACGGGTGGAATCCTTCCCCCAGCGCTTCATGTGCCACGCCGATGACCATGAACGCCTGCGGGTCTGCTTCCTGGACGATGGTCTTCAACTGCTGAACCTCGGAACGGGTGATGACGCAATACATAACCGGGCGCGGATCCATCGTATATGCGCCGGTACCGTGCAGGAGGGTGACGCCCCGTTCCATGTCGTGCAGGATGCGGTCGTAGATGGCTTCCATGCGGTTGGTAACGATCATCGCCGTGCGGACGGTCCCTGCGCCTTCGAGAGTACTGTCCACCACCAGGCCGCTGACGTAAAGGGAGATGATGGCATACAGAGCTTTCTCCCAGCCAAAGACGAATCCCGCCGCCAGGATTACCAGCGTGTCGGTCATCAGGTAGCTTTGCGTCATCGGGATGCCGCGCCAACGGTTCAGGATGCGGGCCAGGATGTCGGACCCGCCGCTTGTCCCTTGCGCCCGGTAGACCAGTCCATAGCCGAACCCGCTGACCACCGCCCCGTAAAGCGAATTGAGCACCAGGTCCTTGGTGATCCCGTCTTTGGGGAAGAACGGCAGCCACAGGACCGCCTCAGTGAAGATGGAAAAAGCGAGAACAGCCACCAGCGTTCGCAGGGCGAAACGCCGTCCACCCAGCAGACGCCATCCGAGCAAGAAGAGCGGGATATTCCCGATGAAAACCATCAGGCCAATCGGCCAGCCGGTGAAATGGTTAATCAACTGCGAAATGCCGCTGATACCGCCGCTGGCCAGTTGCGCCGGGACCATGAACAGCCGCAGTCCGACCGCCTGGACCAGCGTGCCGGCCAGGATGAGGATATAGTCACGGATGGTGGGCCAGTATTTTTTCATCATAATTTCCTCACCTCGTATCGTTCCCCTTCACCCTTTACCCTGCCCCCTCCCGGAAGGACACCGGGACGGTGTGCGAGGAGATTGCTTCGCCGCACAGAACGCGGCTCGCAATGACACATTAAGATTGGTTTAATTTCACTCCCGCCAAACCCTCGATCATCCCGACCACCGCCGAGTTGTCCAGTTCGCCCATGCCGTTCTGGAGCATGGCATTGTAGAGTTGCGCGTCCACTGCCGCGGAGGGCAGCGGGATGCCGTACTCGCGAGCCGTTTCGAGAATGATGTTCAGGTCTTTGGCCATCATGTGGGATTTGAAGCCCGGGGCACGGTTCCCTGCAAACAGCCGCGGCGGTTTGACGTCCAGCGTCCAGCACTGGGCTGCACCGCCTTTGATCGCCTCCACCACCTTCTGCGGGTCCACACCGGCTTTCTGCGAGAAGATCAGCAGTTCGCCCATCGCCACCATCTGTGCCGCGACCATGATCTGGTTGGCGGCCTTGGCTACCTGCCCGGCACCTGCTTCGCCGACGTGCGTGACCGTTTTGCCCATCGCCTGAAAAACCGGCATGACTTTGTCCAGCGCATCAGCCGGTCCGCCGACCATGATGGCCAGTGTGGCGTTGCGCGCCCCTGCATCCCCGCCGGAGACCGGGGCATCCAACGCGAGCACACCTTTCCCAGCCAGTTTCGCCGCCAGGCTGCGCGCCGCCGCCGGTTTGATGCTGGAATTGTCCACCCAGATGAGACCAAGGTGCGCGCCCGAGGCGATCCCGTTCTCGCCGAGCACCACTTTCTCCACGTCTGGCGTGTCCGGCAGGTTGGTGAAGACCACATCCACCTGGGCGGCGACTTCGGCGGGGGAAGAGGCAGTCTGTGCGCCTTCGGCAGCCAGTTCGTCAACGGCGGCACGCGAGCGGTTGTGGATGATGAGTGGGAATCCGGCTTTGAGAATGTTACGGGCGATGGACTTGCCCATCAACCCCAGCCCAATGTATCCGACTTTCAGCATGTGTTCCTCCTCGGGTTCTGAGGGGATTATACCCGCGCCAGATGCGAAACCGGCCTCCATAACGGAGGCCGGTTCAGGGTCCGGAATGAGCCGTTTACTTGATCTCGTAGACAATGGTGACAGTGGTCGTGATTTGCATTGAACCAGCCTGGACAGGTACGCTGTCCCCGCCGCCCATGGCGGCACGGGAACCCTGGATCGTGATGGGGGGCGTGCTGTCGTAGTAGGAGATGGTCTGCACGTCGCCCAGCGAGACGCCGGTAGCACCGGTCAGTTCGTCGGCCTGCTTGCGGGCTTCTGCAACCGCTGCCGAACGGGCCTGCGAGAGGGCAGCGGTTTTATCGGCCAGGTCGAAGGAGATGCTGTTAATGCTGTTCGCCCCGGCACGGACACTGGTGTCCAGCAGGTCGCCCAGTTTGGTCAGGTCGCGCACGGTCACATAGACAGTGTTTTCCACCATGTAAAGGATGCCGGTTATATTGCCGTTGTCATCATACTGCTGCTGCGGGTAGATGCTGAAATTGGTGGTCAGGATGTCCTTGTCAGCCACGCCGGCAGCCTGGATGGCGTCAATGACGGCCTGGGCCCTGGTGTTGTTGTCGGTGGTGGCAACGGAGGCGCTGGCATCCTGGGATTGGACGCCAATGTAGATATAGGCGATGTCGGGCGTGAGTGTGACCAGGCCGGTGCCGGTGACGGTGATTGTCCGCTGCGGCGGTTGGGGCTGGATGGTGATGGTCGAGGGGCCGCAGGCAGTCATGGCAATTCCCAGTGCCAGTACAGCGATCAGGAAAAAGAATTTGGTTTTCATAGGAACCTCCTGGTTTGGTTGAATTGATTGTACACCGGTAAGACGATGGAAGGGGAGAAAAGTTCCCGGAGGATTGGAGAATGGAGAATGGTTAATAGGGAATGGTAATTCGTGAATGGGGTTCAGGCAGGCGTGCTCCTTCCGGGGGTTTGGCAACCCAAGAACGGGGGCAGGCAGAGACGCAAAAGGGCGACCACAAGGGTCGCCCCTACAAGACCTTTTCCCAAGGAAGGAGGGTTCAAATATTTACGTAGCACCCTGTACTGCTTCTTGAATAAATCCCTGAATTTGCTGTTATCGAGCGAGCAATTCTTAGACAGGGAGGGATTCTTCAACGACGGGTGTTATTCAGTGGTGTATTCTCCAACCCATACCACCCAGGCCAGCGTCGGGTGAACAGTGTTATACAGGCGCATATCTCCGGTGATGAGTTGCTCGCCCATCCGCTCTGCCAGGGTCAGGTAGGTGGCGTCATAGGCGCTGCGCCCAAAGCGGCGCGCCAGGGGCAGCGTCTCCCCCCATTCCAGCGGCATCAGGTCGATACCCAGAGCCGAGACAGCCTGCAAGATTTCATCGGTTTGCGCGCTGGCAATGCGCCCGCGCCGTTCCGCCTGCCAGACCGCATTGCTTACCTCATAAATCAGCAACGTCGGAGCCTTGAGCCGCACCCGCCCGGAGGCGTGGTCGCGCAGCAGCAATTGGGCCTGCGGCTGGTCTTCATCCGGAAAGAACGCGTTCAGCAGCACGCTGGCATCAACGATCATGCTCCCCCCTCCAGTTCACGCCGGGAAGTCTGATATAGGTCCGCGGCGCTCACGCCGCTCTCGCGCAGGGTTTGCGAGAGCTGCAAAACGCTGTTGTAGGCCTCGAACTGGCGCAGGCGCTCATATTCCTCTGGGGACAAGATCACCCCAACAGGCTTC